>JASLOY010000369.1 GCA_030745255.1 Vicinamibacterales bacterium | reverse complement strand
GTTGTCGGGCGGGCGGCCTAGTCGCCGGCTCGCATGCCGTTGCACCTGACGGTCGCTTGGTGACAGGCGCAGCCGCAGCTGAACGGCGACTCCCGCGTGTCGGTTGGTTCCTCATCGTGAAAGCGCTTCATCGTCACGTAGGACAGGTGGTGGTGGCGGGATTTGGTGGATCTGCCGTGTCGGCGGAGTTGCGCGCGTTGACGAGGGAGTGGGACCTTGGGGGAGTCATCCTCTTTGGTCGAAACATCGAGTCGCCCGAGCAGGTGGCCGAGCTGACGTTCGAAATTCAGGAGTTGGCTCAGGACGTTCCGTTGTGGGTGAGCGTCGACCAGGAAGGTGGTCGCGTCGCGCGGTTGCGCGCGCCATTCACCGAGTGGCCGCCGATGGCGGGTGTGGGGCGCAGCGGGGACACCGAGTTGGCAGAACGCTTCGCGGCCGCGTTGGCCGAGGAGCTGTCGGCGGTCGGGGTGACCCTCGACTTCGCCCCGGTGCTCGACCTGTATAGCCAAGGGGCGGATCCGGTCGACCATGTCATCGGGGATCGGGCGCTGTCGTCGAATGTGGATGAGGTCGGGCGGTTCGGCCGGGTCATCATCAGCACGCTCCAGCGTCAGAGCGTCGCGGCCTGTGCTAAGCATTTCCCGGGTCACGGCGACACACTGGTCGATTCCCACCAGGCCCTGCCGGTCATCGAGCATCCGCCCGATCGGCTGCGGGAGCGCGAGATGGCGCCGTTTCGCGTCGCGATTGCCGCCGACGTCGCCACCGTGATGACCGCGCACGTGCTGTATCCAGCGCTGGACGAGGAGCGGCCTGCCACGCTGTCACGAACGATCGTCACCGACATCCTGAGGCGGGAGCTTGGGCATCAAGGACTCATCGTGACCGACGATCTCGACATGGGCGCCATCACCGAGGCACAGACCGTCGAGCAGGCGGCTGTGCGCGCGCTGCGTGCGGGGTGCGACACGGTGTTGATGTGCAGCGATTCGATCGACCGCCACGCAGCCGTGCTCGAAGCAATCATCCATGCGGTGGAGGAAGGCGAGCTCGACAGTCGGATGATTGAGGATGCGTGGGTTCGCCAGCAGCGTGTGAAGGCCACTTTCATGGGTGGGGAGCCCCGTCGACGGCCGTTGTCCGGTCAGGCGTTGCGGGCCAGACTGGGCACGGCTCAGCACCAGGCGGTCGCCGAGGAGATCGCCCGCGCGTGACCCCCCAGACCCACCAGTGCCGATAGACCAGCAGGCCTAGATAGAGATGCGAAAGCCCAATCATCTCGTGACCGGCGACCGCGTTGCGATTGTCGCGCCGGCCAGCCCGTTCGACCGAGACCGGTTCAACCAGGGCGTAGCCGAGATCGAGCGAATTGGTCTGGTGCCAGTGATCACCGAGGGGATCTTCGCTCGTCGCGGATATGTGGCAGGGGACGCGCGGAGTCGCGCGGCAGCGCTGACCGACGCCTGGTGCGATCCCTCCATCGCAGCGGTCATGGCCGCTCGCGGGGGGTATGGGAGCGCGCAGGTGCTGCCATTCCTCGACCCAGACATCGTACGCGAGGCCTCGAAACCATTCATCGGACACAGTGACCTGACGGCGCTCCTGGTCTATCTCACCACAGTGTGCGAGACGGTCTGTTTTCACGGGCCGATGGTCCTGAATCTGTCTCGCGGTGAGGCTGGGTACGATGGCGACTCGTTACGGCGATGCCTGATGAGGCCCGCCCCCGTCGGCGAGCTGTCCGCGGACCCTGTCGAGACGTTGCGGCCAGGGGAGACCAGCGGTCCACTGTTCGGGGGCACGCTCACGCAGCTGGTCTCGTCGCTCGGAACGCCGTACGCCTTTGCGCCGCCTTCGGGGTATGTGCTGTTGCTCGACGAGGTGGGTGAGCGGCCATATCGGATCGATCGGATGGTCACGCAGTTGACCGCGAGTGGGGTGTTGGCGCGAGCTGCCGCGGTGGTGTGCGGCGAGTTTCCAGACTGTGACGAGCCGAAGGGAGAGCCAACCGCGCGTGCGGTGGTGGCCGAGCTGCTCGAGGCGTTTTCCGGTCCGGTGCTGTTCGGGTTTCCGACCGGGCACACCACCCGACCGGCGCTGACGGTGCCACTCGGGGTGGAGGTCCGGGTGATCGGCTCCAGGCAGCCGTGTCTGGTGGTGACCGAGTCGGCTGTTGCATGACGATGGTGCATGCGTTGCATTTTTGCCGTGGCATTGAGGATAGGAAGCGTCGGCAGCCCCCTCCGTCAATATAGCGCCCGTTCTCAGACCATTGGCGACCCCACCGAGGCGGGCACAGTGACCCGGTGTAGTGCAGGCGTAATCAAGATCACGCCGCGACCGTGAGAGCCCTCCTCAGCGGTGCGGTCCTTTCCACTAGACTGTCAATGATGACCACTGAGTGTCACAGTCACGTTGACGGACTCTGCCTCGCTCTTGTGGGGAATTCTCGCGAGGCCTGATTAGCTCCTGGTCGGCGGGCGTCACGGCAACATCAATGCATTGGAGGCTGTTGTGATCAGGCGGTCACCGTCCTGTCTTTCTCCGCTTGCCCTGTGGGTCTTGTGGGTGCTTGCGGCGCACACGCCGGCTCTCGCGGACGTCGCTCCGAGGTGGTCGGTCGGGGAGCTGACTGGCTTTGCCGACGCGATCCTCACCGGAAACGTAGTCAGTGTGGTGCCGGGAGCGGATGGCTCCGGGGCCATCTACACATACGTCACGCTCACCGTCGATGACGTGCTCAAGGGCCCGGTCGCGGCTCCGCCGCCGCGGCTAGTCCTGAAGCAACTTGGGGGCACGGTCGGCGCGCTGACCCAGATCGTGTGGGGCCAGGCACTGTTTACGCCTGGCGAAGAGGTTGTCGTCTTTCTCGAAGTACGCCCCAGAGACTCGACGTTGTACACGACGGCACACTGGCAGGGGAAATGGACGATTCAGCGCGACGCGTTCAGCGGTGACGGTCTGGCAATCCAAGAGCTCGCGGCCGAGGAGCGCGTCGCTGTCAGCGTGCCGGGCCGGCAGTTCGCGTCCGGCGACGATGTGCGCGCCCTCGATACATTGCTCGATCAGATTCGCGCGGAGACGCGCCGGACCATGGCGCTGGTGCCGTTGCCACGGCCGAGGATGATTTTCAACCCATCGGACGCGCCCGACGCGCCCGGGACGCTACCCATTGGACCAACGCCGTTCACATCGTTGGGACCACGATGGCACGAAGCCGATGTCGGAATCGCGGTGCCGGTAGACATTGAGAGTGGCGGGCAGCCGGGCTTGTCAGGTGGAGGGTTCGGTGAGATCGACGACGGACGCGGGCACTGGAATGCCGTCGGCACCACGTTGAGCCTGTCTGGCGGGGTCTCGAGAAGCGCCCGTTGTCACGGGAGCTTCGAGTCGGACGGCCGGATATCGGTCGCCTTCAATGACCCGTGCGGGGAAATGAGCGATTCGGGCGGCACGCTCGCCTCGGCGAGTGGTTTTATCCTCACATCCGACACACGCACCATCAACGGCACGCAGTTCGTGAAGTGGCTCCAAGCCACGATCATCATAAACAACAGCCCGGTAGCGCTCCAGTATGCGCAGGATGCGACCTGTTTTGCTGAAACATCGACCCATGAGCTCGGACACGCCGTGGGGTTGGGGCACAGCGCCGATCCGGACTCCATCATGTTCTCGACCGCCGATTCGAGTTGTTTTTCCCGCTCCACTGCCCGCGGACTGAGTTCTGACGACACCGCCGGTATCGAGTTCATCTACCCCGGCGGCAGCGGTGGCGGTGGCGGTGGCGGCAACGGAGGCGGCGGCGGTGGTAGCGATAATTGCCTGCGCGCCGATCCGGGTTCAAGCATTAGTCTCCAGGCCCAAAACGGCCAGTACGTGGCGGCCGAAGGGAACGGCGGCGGTGCGGTGAACGCCAACAGAAGCGCGGTCGGGGAATTTGAAAGCTTCCAGCTGGCTGGTGACAACAGCGGCAGTTGTCTGCAGTCAGGTGCCGTTGTGTCCATTCAGACTTCCGGTGGGTTCTTCTTTCGGGTTGAAGGCGGCGGCGGTTCCGGCTTGGACGCGACTGCGACAAGCGCCGGTCTCTGGGAGTCTTTCGTGATTCTTCGCGTGGGCGGCGGCACGATCCGTAGCGGCGATGCGGTGGCGCTTCAGACACCGAGCGGCCACTATCTTGTTGCAGAGCAAGGGGGCGGGTCGGTCGTGAATGCTGACAGAACCAACATCGGCGGATGGGAGATGTTCACGATTGGCGCGGTCGTGGATGGAGCAGGGAATGGTGGTGACAACGACTGCGTGGACTCCGAGTCAGCTACACCGGTTAGTCTCCAGGCGCACAACGGCCAGTTCCTCGTGGCCGAGGGAAACGGCGGCGGCGCGATCAATGCCGACAGAAACGCGGTCGGGCTATTTGAGAAGTTCCAGGTGGCTGGAGCCAGCGGCGGCGGCTGTCTGCAATCCGGTGCCGTTGTGTCGATCCAAA
>JASLOY010000368.1 GCA_030745255.1 Vicinamibacterales bacterium | reverse complement strand
GAGCCAGTCGATCTCGCGGATCGGGTCATCGGGGTTCTCGATATCGAGCCCGGCAGCCTGCCAGCCGGCCATCTCCGCCTCCAGGTCGTCAAACGAGAACCCGATGTGGTTGACGCCGCTCCCCACACTGGCGCCAGTCGGCTCGCGCTCGAACCAGATAATCTGGACGTCGCCGACCTGGCAGGCGCCTTCGCGTCCGAAGTCCTCGCACCCCATGTGCTCGATGTACCAGGCCGCCGCCGCCTTGGCGTCGGGCGCGGTCAGGTGCATGTGGTGATAGTCTGCGGCGTCGGCGGTGGCCGGCAGACCCACGACAGCGGCGAATGTGACGACGGTGGCGGCAAACAGGACAAGCTTCGGGCTCATGATGCGATCCTCTCGTGACGGAAATCTGAGAACGGACGGGGTGCCCTACGTTACTCCGGAATGTTGGGCATCTGCATCTCTTCGTAACCGGCCGGCGGCGTGAACGGGTCGTCCGCGAACGGGCCCTCCTCGAGCGCCTGGAGCGTGATCGTCACGTCGGCGTTCAGCCGCACCACCCCGCCGGTAGGCAGACCGGCCGCGTTCTTCATCTCCCGGTAGCGCATCAGCTGTTGCTGAGGGCCGCCGGCGCCGCCGCCAAGCATCGGCATCTGCATTGCCTGGAGCGCGTCGCCCATGCGCGCGAACAGCTCGAACAGGCCGCTGTCGAGATCGGCGGCGACCCAGATGGTGGCCTCCTGGCCCGCCTCCATCCCGGTGATGCTGACCGCAGTGGCGCTCCACGGGCCGATCGTCTCGGTCTGGCCTATCGGCTCGAAGCGTACGCTGTCCAGATCCACGCCGGGGTCGGTGCCGCCGCCGCCCGCTCCGCCCGGCATCCGCTCCATCATCTGCCGCATCATCTGGAACTGCTGTTCGCCCCACTCGATGTATCGCCGTTCGCCATGCTGGATCATCAGCATGCCCGGGGCACTGCCAGACTTCCAGACAAGCGAGGCCGCCTGCGGCTGCGCGATGTCGATCCGGACGGCGTCGTCGCTCATCCAGTAGTCCATCGACATCCCCGGCGCGCCGGGCGCTTCGATTTGCACCGTCGCCTTCACGTCTTGCGCCCAGGCGGTGGTGCTCGTGGCGACGCACGCGAGGGCCGCGAGGGCGAGCAGTGTACGACGGACACCGGCTGGCGTGTCAGACATCATCGCTGTCTCCTTGCGCTACCTCTTCTTGCCGACGACCACGAACACCATGAGGATGTAGAGGACGAACGCGCCGACACCGGTGAGCAGGAACAATACGATCGGGTTCATCTATCAGTCTCCGTGATTGCCGCACTATTGCACCGGATATCTTATCCGCACCACGTCCGCATCCAGAAGAAGCTCTTACGAAAGCACCGGAGGCGCGGTCCGCATGCGGGTGAGCCGTTCGTCGATTAGCGCCTCTGCCTCGCCGATAATCCGGTCCACGAGCTCCTGACAGGTCGGGACGTCGTGAATCAGCCCCGCGACCATGCCGGCCGACCAGATCCCGCCCTCGCTGTCTCCCTCTTCGAGCGCCTTCCGGCCACGCTCGCCCGCCACCAGGTGTTTGACGTCGTCGATCGTCGCATCGCCACGTGCCTCGATCGCCTGCACCTTTGCGGCTACGTCGTTCTTGAAGACCCGCGCCGTGTTCCGCATCGAGCGGAAGATCAACGCCGTGTCGCGCTCGGTCGCCTCCACCAGCCGCTGCTTGATGTTGTCGTGAATCGGGGCCTCGCGTGTCGCCATGAAGCGCGTGCCCATGTTCATCCCGTCGGCGCCCAGCGCCAGCGCCGCGACCAGGCCGCGCGCATCACCGAACCCGCCCGAGGCGATCATCGGAATGCTCACCGCGTCGGCGGCGCAGGGGACCAGGATCAATCCTGGGATGTCGTCCTCGCCGGGGTGTCCCGCGCACTCGAACCCGTCGATGCTGATGGCGGCGCACCCGATGCGCTCCGCCTTGACCGCGTGGCGCACCGAGGTGCACTTGTGGATGACCTTGATGCCGGCCGCCGTGAAACTGGGCAGGAACGGTTGTGGGTTGTTGCCGGCGGTCTCGACGATCTTCACGCCCGACTCGACGATCGCCTGCGCGTACTCGTCGTAGGGCACCGGCTTCAGCGTCGGCAGGATCGTCAAGTTCACGCCGAACGGTTTGTCGGTCATCCCGCGCGTGCGGGCGACTTCCAGTGTCAGGGCCTCGGGCGTCGGCTGGGTCAGCGCCGTCAGGAAGCCCAGCGCCCCGGTGTTGGCCACTGCCGACACCAGCTCGGCGATACCGACCCCCTGCATGCCCCCCAGCACGATCGGGTGCTCGATGCCAAAGTCTTCGGTGAAACGGGTCTTGATCATCTGGTGCGACACTCCCTGGAATCTATCGGCTCGACCTCACCCGCGACTGACAGCGCGTGATAGGCAGTATAGCCGTCCGCCGATCGCGTATCGACCTACGGAGGTCCGAATCAGGTGTTGACGTGGGAGTGGGCGCGTCGCGTTGCTAGCCGACACGCTCGACGAGTTGCGGATACCGTGTGTCACGGGACGCGCGGCCGGTGTCGACGAGCCTGGTGGTTGTGGCCCCGCCTGATCGCAGCTCCAGGAGACCGGCCTGGACGAGCTGCTCGAGGTCATCGTCTTTGCGCTTCATGACGACGGCCGGATCGGCCCCCGCCGCGCTCAGCACGCCGACCCACCGATTGCGGCCTGCCTGCTTGGCGCGGTAGAGGGCCCTGTCGGCCAGGCCCAGCACCTGTTCCCAGCTGAACAGATTCGACGAGCTCGCCATGAACGGGAAGAACGTGAACCCGATCGAGCAGCTCAAACGCATGGTGTCCCCATCGCCGAAATCGAACCGGTGGCCCTCGACTGACCGTCTGATCCGCTCTGCCAGGTGAGCGGCCGCGTCGCGGTCGGTCTGGCGACCCAGCAACAGGAACTCGTCGCCGCCCCAGCGGATCAGCGTGTCCGACTGGCGGCAGACACCCACGAGTATTTCCTTCATCTGCACGATCACGCGGTCGCCCGCCTGATGGCCGCAGGTGTCGTTCACCTCTTTCAGTCCGTCGAGATCCATCATCAGGAACAGCAGATTGGGGTCCGGTCCGCTCCGTTCCTCGAGTGGCGTCTTCTGGCGCACGACCCGGGCGCGGCGAATCAGCGCCAGATCCTTTGGAATCTCGTTGGCCAGGTAGCGGCGGTTCCACAGGCCGGTCAGCGAGTCGGTCAGGCTCACTTCCTGCAGCTTGCGGTTCAGCTCGGCCAGCTCGCGGTTCCGCGATTCGAGCGCGTCTGTCCGCCTGGCGACCTCGTGCTCGAGCCGGCGGCTGTACTCGGCCTGCCGCTCGAGTTGGCTCAACTGGCCCCGCACGATGGCCAGCACGTCACGGACGATGCCGAAAATGTCCAGCAGCGGTTTCCACAACAGCTTCCAGCGCGGTGCTCCGGTGCCCGACGCCAGCGCCTCGGCCTGTCGTTGCACTCGTCGACTGGCGCTGCCGAGCCGCTGGCAGGAAGAATGATCTGGAAGCGCGGGACATTCTCGTCGAGCAGGCCCGTTGCCCGTGCGGCGCGTCCGACGTGTGGTGATGTCACGGATAGACTGCATCAGCGCCAACGA
Organism: Vicinamibacterales bacterium; assembly: GCA_030745255.1. Lineage (GTDB taxonomy): Bacteria > Acidobacteriota > Vicinamibacteria > Vicinamibacterales > UBA8438 > NP936. The sequence continues at coordinate 875 of JASLOY010000368.1, read as the reverse complement.
ATGCAAGAATCACGCTAGATAGGGCTGTCGACTCATGTCATTCAGTAAGCACCGTATTTTCAGCTACTTAACACAGATCTTCCGACAGGAAGCTGGCGGCGAGCCGACTCTGACACGCCGGAAGCAGCGAATATATGTGCTTTTTCAATACACTCTGTGGCATTCGACAGACGTAAAGGTCAAGTGTCCAGCAGTGAGTGCCCTTCTGAGATTCATCAAGAATGGTGTCATCGACCAAGCTTCGGGGGGTACCTCCGCGTCGGCCAAGTCCGTTTGTACAACGAATACGGGGAGCGTTTCACGATCTGCCTGCTAGCGCTGGCATTCTGCCGGGGAGACGCACATCAGCGAGGGGCGAAAGGCGGCGGGCTGCTGCAGCCTATCTTGTGTCTCATTTCAGGACAGCACCCTCGGTCTTGAGGTTCGGAGTACCACCACCCCCTTGTTGATATCAGCCCTCATTCTTCGACCCCCTCGAGCTGCGGGTCACAGGGCACTGATGCGACGTCCAGCGAGAGCGGTTGCGTCTCACCCTCGTTCAGGACGAGCGGCGTGGTGAGACCGCGTCCGGCAGTCGGGCAGCAACCGTGGCAGCCAGCCGCCCCACAGCAGAAGCGCCAGCCGCTTGGCAGGCAACGAGTGCGGGTCATGATCAAGGCGGGGTATACGATACTGCAGTGCGTGTAGCTTGCTAAGCTCGCCTCTGTATGCATTCTGGTCTCGAGCCATTCGAGAATGGCAACGACAGAGGATTCAGACGAATGACTGTTCCAGAGCACGAGATTCACTATCTCGAAATCGTCACGCCAGATGCCGAAGCTTCGCGCGACTTCTACAGTCAGGCCTATGGCTGGCGCTTCGAGGATATGGCTCCC
>JASLOY010000367.1 GCA_030745255.1 Vicinamibacterales bacterium | reverse complement strand
CTGCAGGCCAAGCGCTCGAGATGCCTACCGTCGCTCCCATTCGGGCCGATGGGAAGTGCTGTACAACGGCGAGATCTACAACTGGACAGACTTGTACGCGCAGCGCCTCGTCGATCGCGCTGGTCTGTCACAGAGGTTTGGCACCGATACCGAGGTATTGGCCAACCTACACGAAGTGTTATCGCCAGAGGACGTACCTGGGCACCTGGACGGCATGTTCGCCTACGTGCTCTTCGACGAAGAGGCGCGTCACCTGCATCTCGTTCGCGATCCCCAGGGGGAGAAATCGCTCTACGTCCATGATGATGACGATCGATTGATCGTCGCCTCGGAGATTGGGGCAATCCGGTTGCTCGTGCCACACCTGAGACCGGATCCACAGAGCCTCCGCGACTACTTCCGCACGCGTCATCTCATGCTGTGCGGCCGAACGGTCTTCGGGGGAGTCCGCGAGTTGAACTCGGGGACCCACGAAGAAGTGGATCTCGAGACGGGGCGCTGCGCAACCAGGCGATTCATGCCGCTTCAGCGCTGGGTCGATCCCGATCGGCTGGCGAAGAACCAAGAACGCTCGACCGACAGCCTCACCGACGAGCTGGACGCGCTCATCGATCGGTGCGTGAAGGAGATGCTCCCACAGAATGTTCCCTATGCGGCCGTGGTCAGCGGCGGTGTCGATTCGTCAGTGCTGGCCCATTCGGTCGTTCGGCAGGGAAGCCCCAATCTGCTCGTCGCGGTGGACCACCCGGGAAAGGACCCACTGACGGCCGATCTCTCAGGCTTCGAGCGGGCGCTGGGCGGCAACATTTCGACGGTCCGTGTGGACGCAGCTGCCTACGCGGCAGAGATTGTCCGGTGCCAGCGGACCTGTGCCAGTCCGCTACCGAGCCACTCGTTCGTGGCGCAAGCGCAGCAGGCGGCAGTGGTGCGGGCGGCGGGCTGTCGCGTCCTTTTCGGGGGCGATGGTGCAGACGAGTTGTTTGGCGGTTATCCGTCGTATCTGAGCTGCGCCGATCCGGACGGGCCGTACAGTCCTTCACCCTACACCGCGCGCCGGCAGCCAGGGCTAGACTTCCTGGATGACGACCCGAAGGCACTCGACACAGCCCTCGCCGACGCCTGGCGGCGCGCGCGGGACGCCTACGCGTTTGTCGGTCCATCGTGCGACCGGGCCCGTCTGGCGATGATGCTGTGCGACACCGAGTGCCAGCTTCCGGCAGTTGGCCTCCGAAGCGCGGACCTCATGTCGATGATGTGGAGCGTCGAGGCCAGGAGCGTGTTCCTCAGGAGGCCCGTGATCGAGTTCGCCCTAAACCTCCCGGCGGGTGTGAAGGCGGATCCGCGCGCTGTCGATCCGCTGCTGCGGACCAAACCGCTCCTCAAGCATCTCTTCCGGCGGCGATTTCCCGCCGCCTTGTTGCGCGACAAGCAAGGCTTCGCCGGATTTCCGAACGAGTCGAGTGCATGGCTGGGTGCGCCGGACGACTTCGTGGCGCTCGACTATCTCGGAATGTCGAGAGATTCGCTGCCAGCTGCACTCGCCGACCGGAGCGACGCCTGGAAGCTCGTCAACGTGGAGTACTTCCTTCGGTTCGGCGAGCGATGAGTAGTCGCCTCTAATCGGGGAACTGTGTCGGATCGAGCCATAGCCGGGCTGCGCCGCGCGCTCGGGTCCGTAAGGTGGCGGCTTCTGGACGCGCTCGCGCCACGCCGCGTTGTACATGCGCGCGGCCTGACGTTCACGCTCGGCTGTGACAACTGGATCACGCAGTTCCGGCTGGATACAGTCGAGACGAAGGAGCCAGAGACGCTGGATTGGGTCGATTCGTGGATCCGAGACGACGACTTGCTCTTCGACGTCGGTGCCAACATCGGCCTGTACAGCCTGTATGCGGTCTGCCGGCACCCCGGTCTTGCCGTGGTGGGTTTCGAACCGGAGTACGCAAACCTGCACGTGCTGCGTGACAACATCGTGATGAACGATGTGTGCGGGCGGATACAGGTGTACCCGATTGCCCTGAGCGATCGCACGGGCGTCAGTAGTCTCCATGTCCAGGACCTCACGCCTGGAGCCGCACTGCACACCGAGTCAGCCGAACCGCTGACGACGACTGAGTCGGGAAGAAAGGTGTTGTGGACTGAGGGTACGTGGCGGATGCGGCTAGATGAGTTTTGCGCTGAAACCGGTGCGTGGCCCACGGCTCTGAAGATCGACGTCGATGGTGGCGAAGGCCGCGTGTTGACCGGCGCGCGTGAGGTGCTGTCGCGTGGTGACTTACGCACCGTCCTCGTCGAATGCGGCGACGCTGGCGTACGGACGACGGTGCACGCATTGCTCGAGCAGGCCGGTCTGGCCCCAGTCGAGATGGGGACTCGAGGCGATGCCGACAACGAGGTCTGGGCGCGGCCGGTCTCCGACGCCACTCCCGGAGCGGCGGCATGAAGATCGTCGGGATCATCCCGGCGCGCATGGCGGCCTCGAGGTTTCCCGGCAAGCCGCTCGCCGCGCTTCGGGATCACCCCATGATCGAGCACGTCTACAAGAGGGCCGCCCGCGCCACGTCGCTTGCCGCGGTGTACATCGCGACACCCGATCGCGAGATCTTTGACGCCGCTACCGGTTTTGGTGCACCGGCCATCATGACCTCGGCTACGCACGCACGTGCGAGCGACCGCGTGGGCGAGGCCGCGCGCGGTCTTGACGCGGATGTCTTCGTCAATATCCAAGGAGACGAACCGTTGGTCGAGCCGGCTGCGCTCGAATTGCTGTGCGACGCTATCCGCGCCGACCCGGCCGCGGCGTGCTTCAATCTCGTCAACCGGTTCTCGTCCGACAAGGACTTTCTGAATCGAAATCAGATCAAGGTCGTCACCGACCTCGACAGCCGTGTTCTCTATATGTCACGTGAGCCGATTCCGTATCGGCCAGACACGGCGGACGTCCCCCTTGTTCGGCAGCTCGGGATCATCGCCTTCAGGCGGGACTTTCTCGAGACGTTCACCCGTCTCCGGCCGACGCCTCTCGAGCGCGCAGAGTCGATCGATATGCTGCGGGCGCTCGAGCACGGCTTTCCGGTGCGTGCCGTCAGCTGCCCGTACGAGTCGTTTGGTATCGATACGCCCGAGGATCTGGAGATTGCTGCGAGACGGCTCGCGGCCGATCCACTCACGACAGCGCTCTTCGCCGAGTGCTCGAAGACACGGCCGTGAACGAGGTTCGCCCGGGTGCGCAGGCCCTCGACACACACTCGCAGGAGAGCGACGCCGCGCCTCTTCGGGTCGGCGTGATCGGATACGGGCGGGTCGGGCGACGTCGGGCGGACCTGGTCCGGGCGCATCCTGGACTCGCGCTCGTCGCGGTGGCGGAGCCGAACGCCGAAGGCGGCGCCCTGGTGTCTGACTGTGCCGTCTATCGCGACGGTGAGGAGTTACTACGCCACGATCTCGACGCGGTGTTTGTTTGTACTCCGAACGCTGCCACGACAGACCTGGTCTCGCGCGCCCTCGAGGCCGGACGTCATGTGTTCGCCGAAAAGCCACCGGGGCGTCGCGTGGCCGACGTCGAGCGGATGCGTGACGTCGAGGCGCGCTGTCCCGGTCTCACACTGAAGTTCGGGTTTAACCACCGTGAGCACGACAGCGTGCGGCTGTCGCGCTCGATGGTCGAGTCGGGCGAGCTGGGGCATCTCATGTGGATGCGTGGAATCTACGGAAAGGCGGGTGGACCTGGATACGAGCGGGACTGGCGCACCGATCCCGAGGTCGCTGGCGGGGGAATCCTGCTCGATCAAGGAATACATATGCTCGACCTTTTCCGACTCTTTGCTGGCGAATTCTCCGAGGTCAAAAGCTTTGTCGGCCAATCCTTCTGGAGGGTCGGGCTCGAAGACAACGCGTTCGCGCTGCTCAGCGCAGAGAATGGGGCCGTTGCGATGCTGCACTCGTCAGCGACCCACTGGAACCACACCTTCCGGCTCGAAGTCTATTTGACCGAAGGCTACCTGGTGCTCGACGGATTCCTCACCGGAAGCCGGAGCTATGGGCACGAGACGCTCGTCGTCGGGCGACGAGACTGGCAGGATGCCGATGGTGCGCGCGGTAATCCGCGGGAGGAACGGTACCAATTCGACGAAGATCGATCGTGGGAGCTTGAAGTGGAAGACTTCGTCAGCTGCATCGCAAAGGGTGCGCGCGTGGTGAACGGCTGCTCCCTCGACGCACTGCGAGCGATGGAGCTGGTCGAGCGCGTGTACGCCGATGGGGGATGGCAAGGCCTCCGATGAAGCGCGTCGTCACGGGTGGCGAGCTGACGCAGGCGGCAATGCGGCCGCCCGATCTCGTTGACGCCTATCTTGCCTGCGTGGAACGAGACATTCGGCGTTTCGGTCTTTCGAGTGGCGGGCGGGTGCGCGGCTGTCCGGCATGCGGAGCGGGCGACGGTGATGTCGCTGTCAGACGAATGGGCTTCACGTTCCGGTCATGCATCGGCTGCCGGTCCCT
>JASLOY010000366.1 GCA_030745255.1 Vicinamibacterales bacterium | reverse complement strand
ACCAGGAAGTGTCGGTCGCTTTGCACGGAGGCGACGGTGATCGTTCCCCCAGAGAACCAGGGGCGATGCAGCTTCGCCAGCGCCGCCCGCTTTGCGATCAGCACGCCGACACCGGTCGGATGCCCGAACATCTTGTAGAAGGACAGCGCGACGTAGTCGGGGTGCACGCGCCCGAGATCGAGGCGGTTGGTCGGTACGAACGCCGCGGCGTCGAGCAGCACGTCCCACCCGCGGGCCTGCGCGGTCGCGATCCACTCGAGCGGGTGCTGGACTCCGGAGAAGTTCGACTGCGCCGGGTAGGCAAACAGATTGTGGCCGTCTGGCGTCGCTTGGTCGAGCACCCTCATGAGACGCGATTCGTCGACACGCAAATCGGGCGGGATAACCGGTACGTAGGTGGTCTGCGCACCGTGGGCCCGGTCGAACTCCCGGATGCCATTGACCGAGTTGTGGTTGTCGAACGTCAGCAAGAGCTGGTCGCCGGGTTCGAAGGGATAGGCCTCGCCAACGAGCTTCAGGGCATGGCTCGCGTTGGCGGTGAACACCACCGCGTACTCGTCTGGCGACGCGTTGAAGAAGCGCAGGACATGTGCGCGACAGGTCTCGATCCGTTCGCCGGCCAGCGCCGAGGCGGGGTTCACCGAGTGCGGGTTGCCCAGCACGTGCGTGTCCAGAAACTCGGCATGACGCCGTACGACCGACGACGGGTAGAGCCCCCCGCCGGTGTAGTCGAGGTAGATGAGCCGCTGGTCATCCAGACGCCGGAACTCGGCCGCGCGAAGCGCGTCGAGCGATGTGGTCTCGGCGTAGGTCGGATACGCCTCGAGGAATCCGTCGTAATCTCGTTCGAGATCCGACGGAGTTCCTGGCGTTGTAGACATGGCTGGGCGAGTGGTCTCCGGGCCAGCCTAACATGACGCCCGAGCGCCTGGAGCCCATGGCCGAACGGGCCACAACAAAACCGTCCGGCTCAGCGGGCAACGATTGCGTCTTGTCCGGCCCCCGCCTATCCTGGGCAGGACACTGAGGGGGAGGATTCGTGATCATGACGAGAACTGACGCGCCGTCGGGTGATGGGAGCAGGCGATCGATCGTATGTGTCTTGCTGGTGCTCGTCTCGACGACCGGTGGTCTACCGGCGACGGCACAGGGTCAAGCCCCAGAGCCGGACCGCATCGAGCGGCACCGAGTGCCGGCCGATTTCATGAGCTTTCGGGGAGCGCAGTGGCTCGAGCGTGAGGAGCGAGTCGAGGAAGAGCAGCCCGGGGCAGTGCTCGACGTCATGGGGCTCGAGCCGGGCGACGTCGTCGCCGACATGGGCTGCGGCTCCGGCTACTACGCCCGCCGCATGGCGCGGCGCGTGGCGCCTGAAGGCCGCGTCTACTGCGTCGACATTCAGCAGGAGATGCTGGACATCATGCGCGAGCTCGCCGAGCGCGACGGAGTGACCGGCATCGTCCCGGTGCTCGGAGAGGTCGACGATCCGAAGTTGCCTGCCGGCGAGGTCGATTGGATCATCCTGGCTGACGTCTACCACGAGATGTCCGAGTACGAGGCGATGCTGGCCGGGATGCGCGCGTCGCTGGCGCCCGGTGGGCGGGTGGCGTTGCTCGAGTACCGCATCGAGGATGGCACGGGCGACAACCTGAAGTCTGACCACGCGATGTCAGTGCGGCAGGTCCTGGCCGAGTGGCTGCCGGCCGGATTCGCGCTGGCCGAGCTGCACGAGTTTCTGCCGGGTCAGCATCTGTTCATCATGACGGTGGCCGGCGACACCGAGGTGCCGGGCGACCCGATCGTCAACCTCGATCTGTTCGAGGCGGTCGAGCAGGGACTGGTCGAGGCGGAAGCGATCGGTGCTGGCGACGCCAGTGTCACTGTGCGGATCCGGAACACCGGCGACGACAAGCTGCTCGTGACGATGCCGGTCGGTGTCTCCTTCGAGTCTGCCGACGACGGCCGCGACATGGTGTCGCGCCGCGACGCCGCTATCCGGTTGTTCGACGGCGAGTGGCGCGATTGGGCGGTGCGGTCGGTCGCACGGCAGCAGGGGCGGCGGGCTGCCGGGTCCGGCGACCGGTTCACCATTGCGCGTCCGGAGAGTCTGGCCACGCTCGACGATCTGATGTACGCGATGCAGGTGGGGACCTACCGTGTGGCCGATTCACCGCTGCTCTACATTCCACGCATCCATGGCGTGGAGCAGGCGGCCGTCTGGATTGCCGAGGCGGATCCGAGCTATGACGACCTTGCGTCGGCAGTCGAAGATGATCGGATGCCGGCGCAATACGCTGTCGCGTTCGCCCTCATCTATTGCGATCTCGCCGGCATCGACGTGACCAGGACCCGCGTCTGGGAGGACCGGGAGCAGATCTTCGGCCTGCTCCGCGACCCGGGGCTCACCGCCTGGTATCAGATCAAGACAACGGGACGGATCCAACGGTGACCGCCTGCCGCGAACCTCTCGCGGTCTCGGTCACCGACGTAGTTCGATCCCCAGTCGTTCCTGCTCTCTCGCCCCGGCAAGGATTCCGATCAGGCCAATGTTGCCTTCGTGGCACGCGTACTCGAACAGCGGCCCGTCGGTCCGTCGCAACGGCATCAGTGCGGTGTAGGGAGCCGTGTACACCGTCGCATCGGTGACTGTGAACTCATAGGCGACCGTGTCCGGGTCGAGTCGGGTGAAGCGTTCGATCAGGTGCTTGTTCGGGCTCGTGCCTTGGCTCTCTCCGCCGCGGAAATTTGTCGTCTCGACGACCAGCGTCGCGCCTTCGAAGTGGCCACGGGAGACACCAGCAAACTGCGGGAATGGGGGCTTCTCGATGTCGTTGCCGGTGTCGCTCAGTGGGATGACCCGGGCGTTGTGCACCATTTCGTTGAGAACAACCACATACCCGGGCGATTGAAAGATCATCACGTTGTTGTTGTAGGCGCTCGACGTCATGGGCGGACCGGAGTTGAAGCCCATGATGCAGCGGTCCATCAAGCTGCGGGTCTCGTGCGACTCGTAGCTGCGCGCGATGGCGTTCCCCGCCTGTCGTCGGCCGCGCTGTCGGGCTGCCTCCGTTCGTGGGGGCAGGCGTCCGTCGGGCGGGTCGATGATCAAGGACGTCCGCTTGTCCGCGGTCAGCTCGATGCCCCGCTCGTACCAGAATTCGTTGTAGCCGCCGACGCCGCCTTCCGCCAGAGACTGATACCGCACACCCGGCGCGTGCACCTGCAGGTTTTGCGAGTCGCGATTCAGTTCCCTGCGGCGCGAGGCCTCGTAGGCTGCCGCCTCCTCGGCCGTCAGCGAGTCCTTGCCCGCGAGGGTCGCTGACGCGCCCTCGTCGATCACGGGACGCTGGAGCGGTGTGAGCGTCCTGAACGTGAAGTTGCCCTGAATGTCGGGATCCCCGTGCGGAGTTCGCAGCACTGCCGTGGCAGGTTGCCCTGCGACCGGCGCCGCCGTGAGGATCATGACGACAAGGTACGCGCTCGCGACGAACGCGCTTGCCCGTGTTCGAGCCATGTGGGTCTCCCTTCTTCTGCGGTAGCCCACCGTCTTGGTGGCTACCGAGCGGTCTCTGCGTGCAGCCCGACCGCCGTGCCGACGCCACTGCTGTCGGCGGCGCCGATGAACCGGGCCGGTCGCCCGTCGGCGTCGTACTCGATCCGCAGCACATGCGGCAGACCGATGCCACGGGTCGGGCGCACGTTGTGTCCCATCGACGCCAGGTCGGCGCGCACCGTTTCGGACACGCGCTCGTCGACCAGGAGTACATCCGGCTCGGCGAACGCCACCCGTGGCGTGTCGACGGCAGTTTGCGCGTCCATCTCGAAGTCGATCAGGTTGATCGCGAGCTGCGCAACGGTCTGCGGAATGGTGTGCCCGCCGGGCGAGCCGATCGCAGCCCAGGGGCGGCCATCCTGCATGATGATGGTCGGGCTCTTCGACGAGTGCTTGCGGTTGCCGGGTGTGGCGTCCATCGGGTTGCCCTTGGGCTCATAGGTTGAATAGGCCATGGAGTTGTTCAGCCAGATGCCGGCCTCCTCGACCAGCACGGCGCTCCCGAAGCCCTGGCCGAGCGTGATCGTCGCCGAGACGACGTTGCCCCATCGGTCGGCAACGACGAAGTGGGTGGTGTTGGCGTCTTCGGTCGACGTCGGTCCCGGTGGGTCGAACCCGCTGGCGCGATCCTCGTTCAGCGCGTCCGCCTGCTGCTGCCAATACGCCTCCGACAGCAGCATGTCGAACGGCGGCGGATTCACCTCGGGTCCACCGGCGTACTTCAGCCGTGCCCAGAAGGCGTGCTTGGTAGCCTCGGCGAACCGATGCAGATATGCGGGCGTATTCGACCCGAGCGCGGCGGTGTCGTAGCGGGTCATGATGCCAGCGGCCACCAGCGCCGCGAACCGCGGACTCAGCCACATCGAACGCTGCGACTCGGCGCCGGCAACGGTCAGCCGGACGCTCCAGGGGGCGCTGACCACGCTGGCGGCGTGAATGGCGACCCCGTCTCGTTCGGAGAGTG
>JASLOY010000365.1 GCA_030745255.1 Vicinamibacterales bacterium | reverse complement strand
AAAATACGGGCGTTGCGGATGGCAGCGGATGTCAGCGGAACGTTCGCATCCGACTGAAAATCATGGTGTCGGCAGTTCGATTCTGCCCCTCGGCACCATTCTTTTCCTTTACATCGTCACCACCTTGCGCTGATCGCCGCCGACCGCCTGCTCCATCAGATCGGCCCGGCGTCACCGGTACCCGCCACTCAAGGCCGTTCTTGCCGGGCCGATTACACGACTGTCGGAGTCCGCACATGGTGTCTCAAGTGCGGGAGACCCGCCGGATACCGATCTAGCCGAAAGGGCCCACGCATGAACCTCGACGACGCGAAGAAAGTCACACAGCTCCTGAATGCGATCGTGCTCGAGGCCGGTCGCCTTCCGATGCAGAACGAGGAGGCGCAGCGCCGTACGGCCCGGACGATCAAACAGCATGTCGGCCAACTGCGACAGGTTGTGGATGTCGGAGTGTTGGTCGAGCAGGACCGCGCGACCGCCCGAGTCCTGAACGAACTCGAGAAAGTGATCCCCGGCGGCTCCCAAGCTGCGGTCGCGCTGAAACTGGGACGGGCTGAACTCCGAAAACGCGGCATGGCGCTTCCCACGGAAGGTCGAATCCCCCATCGCAGAATGGCGTGAGAGAGCTAGCTGGGACCGCCTGCTGACGCGAGGCCGCCCGTCTCATCAATCCACAGCACCGTTCGACTCCTGCCATCTCACGATGCGGCGGTGGCGCACGGCCGGCCAACTTGGCTGGACACCCAGCATCCTCGCTAGAGTGGTCTCATACCAAGCCCTGTCTGAATGCCGAAAACGGCCGCGCGAGACAGACCGCCACGGGCCCGGCTCCGGCAGTAGACTCATCCGGCTCTGCCGCCGCCAGGCGGTCGAGAGTGGGAAGCGGCGCCGGCACGTCCGCGAGCACTCAGGTCTCGAGGTCTTGTAGCACTTGCCGGATTCGGCTCCCATCGGATTTCGTCAGACATGCCATCTTGCTGGCGGACTGTCCTCGCGTCTCGATGGTGACCTGGTCCCAGAAGATGCCAGAGCGATAGTCGAATCCGGCGACCTTTCGCCAGGGGATTTCTTCGTCTTGCCGACTGAGGTTGAAGACACCCGGCGTCGAGATGATGATCTTCTCCTGGGTGAGGCGTATCGTCTGACACAAGAAGCGACCTCGCTGCAAAACCGTGGGAAGGAGCTGGGCGGTCACCGCGAAGGGCTCGAATTCGACCCGGCCCCGTGGGGTCTCATAGCGATGCCCGCACCACCGGCACACGCCAGCCTCGGACCAGTTCCTGGCACCACACCCAGGGCATGGTTTGCCTTCGACGCGCTCACCGCAATAGCGACAAAATTGTGCCTCGTCAGGAATCTCGCTCAGGCAGTCGGGGCAATCCTTCGTCACCTATCGCTCCGCCAAAACGTGTCGCGCGCGTCTGCGTTCGTCCGCGATCCAGGAACCGTCGGGAACATGCTCCGTTCGTGCGAAGTGTCCACGCTGCACAAGGCGGGAACTATCGCATCGACGGGCTACCGCCGGCTGACTATCTGGCGATTGCGGTCGATTCCCTCCCAAGATTCGCGGCGACGAGCCCCGAGGTCCTGGAGCGCCTCTGGCCCCAGGCGACGCCGTTCCGTCTCGACGACGGGGAGCAACAGCTGCTCAACCTGCGGCTTGCTCGAACGCCGGCGGGGCTGCTGCCAGGCCGCTAGCCGGCTCCTTGACCACACGGGCGCGTGCGGAACCACCGTGAACGACACCCACATCGGAGGCGACCGGATGGGTGGACGCCTTGAGCTGGGCAACGGGGATGTGATCAGGCTCGGGACAGTAACCTCACCCTTCATCTTTCGATTTGTGACCGAGCGCAAACCGTAAGACGGGCAGCGCGCGATTGTCCGGCGTCCCGATTCGCATCACTCACGGAGTCTAGAGCGACCTGATACGGACGTTCCGGAACTTCACGACACCCGCGCCATACTGCAAGGCGATCGGTCCCTCGGCGTACTGCGAATCTTCAACATCCACCGTTTGGGTGCCATTCAGCGTGACCCGCAACCGTGTCCCCTGCGCCACGATCTCGTAAGTGTTCCAGCGTCCGCCCGTGTTGATGACGCTGGTCGGACTGGCCACGTGGACGATTCCGCCGGTTCGGTATGACTGATCCGGCCGCGTGTCGTAGATATTCACCTCGTAGGAATTGGTGTCGCGGACGCTTTGCGCATCCGCGCAACGGATGAAGATCCCGCTGTTGGCCGGCTCGTCCACCCAGAACTCCAGCGTCAGCTCGAAGTCGGCGTAGGACGCCGGGGTCACGAGAAAGCCGCTGCCGCTGTCGGCCTGCACCGCACCATCGGCCAGTTCCCAGTTCGCAGTGCCAAGCACATTCCAGCCGTCGAGAGTCGACCCGTCGAAGAGTGTCGTCCAACCGCCCTGAGCCGACACGCGCGGCGCAGAGTGGAGACCGATGACCACGATGGCAAACAGCGACAGACCGATGGCTACTGAACGTTTCATCGTACTTTCCCCCTCTGTGATGACCCCTTGTAATGACCATGTCCCGAAGACGCTTCCACCCCCGAGACACAGGTTGGCCACTCGCCGATTGGCGCGCCCTGCTGCGCCGCGACGGGATGCATCGCGACGCCGAACACAATGAACACGGCCACAAAGACGATGACACGTGCCTGCGCCCGGTCATCGTCATTGCTCGGACGGCCCCTTGTTCTCCTCAGCGCGCGCCCCAGAGAGCAAGTTGAGCATCCCGTAGTTGCCCTCGTGACACGCGTACTCGAACAGCGGCGCCGCCCCACGCTTCATCGGTAACGCGGCTGCGAACGGTCGCGTGAACGTGGTTGCATCCTCGACAGTGAACTCATAGAGCAGTGTGTCGTCGTCCGTCCGGGTGAATCGCTCCGTCAAATGCAACGTCGCACCGGTCCCGACCGCCGACCGCACCGACGGGCTGAAGCTCGCGGTCTGACCGGTGAAGTTGGCCGTCTCGACCACGAGCGTGTCACCGTCCCAGCGCCCGCGCGAGCTCCCCATCCATTGACGCAGCTGCTCCGGCAGCTGGTCGCGGCCGTCGAGTGGCACGATCCGCGAATCGTGCACCATTTCGTTCAGGATGACGACGTGGTCCGAAGTCTGGAAGATCTGAATGTTCTGGTTGTAGCCACCCGGCACAATGGGTGGACCGGAGTTGAATCCCAGAAGACACCGCTCGGCGAGTCCGCGGTCTTCCGGTCCGTCCGACCCGATCCCACCGACGCGAAACCGAACCGGGCGATCGCCCTCCGCGTCAGACTCGCTCTGCTGCGCCACACCAGAACGCGACTCCGGCACGCGGCCGGTTGGCGGGTCGACGATGAGCGCCGTGCGCCGGTCGTCGACGACCCCCGCGCCCCCGGTCGAACCAGAAGTTGTTGTACCCCCCAACGTTGCCACCCACCGGCAACGGCTCGGTTCGGATCTCGCTCGGCCGGTCGGCCTCGATGGCGCGCTGGACCGCGTTCGCCTCAATCTCCGCTGCTTCTTCGGTGGTCAGGACCGCCTGGTCCGCACGCTCAGTGGCTCGTTGGAGCGGTGTCAACGTCCGAAAGTCCCAGACGCCCTGAAGGTCCGGCGTACCATCTGGCAGGCGGGGTTGGGCGGACGCGGTCTGAGTTTGGGCCAGGGCGGACGCCGACGCGAGCGACACGACCGCGATCACCGTAGCAAGAACGCCCGTAGATATGAGTCCCCGATGGCCCATTTGCCCTCCTTCGTGTCCCTCGCCAGCGAGATTGCTGGTGCTTCCCTGTTCGCGTTGCGCGGGACGACTCGGGGCAGATTATAGAGCGTCCAGTCCCGCCAGTCGCGCTATAGTGCAATGTCCATTGCTCGAGGAGGTTACTGAAAATGATGCGTGCTGCACTGGTTCTGGTCGCCTTTACCGCCACTTTTACACTGTGTGTGCCAACGGGAACATCCGTCGTCGCCGCGGCGAACGGTTCCGCGCTCGAGGTCGTCGAGCTGCAAGACAACCCGATCGAGATGTCGGATGAGTCGATCCGTGCCGGACGACAGGTCTACGGGCGCTTTTGCCGATCCTGCCACGGCCTGAGAGCCGACGGCGCCGGGATGACCGCACCGCCGGGTTCGATGCCAGCGAACCTCGTCGACGACGAATGGGACCACGGCAGCACTGACGCGGAAATCTTCACCGTGATCAAAGAAGGGGTGGCCCCGAAGTTCGATATGGACGCCTGGGACGGCCGGGTCAGCGATGACGATATCTGGCACGTCATCAACTTCCTGCGCGATCTGGCCTCCGAATAAGCCCAGAGCTCGCTCGGGCTGATACTGTGGCGCAGGCCTTCAGGCCTGCGTCGCCGGCAGTGCCGCCTCGGCCCGACTTCAGTTTGGCAGCGCAAAGGCTACCAGCCGCGGCCCACCACCCACGGTGAGGGCAATGTACTGCCTGCCATCCACCATGTAGGTCAGCGGCGTGCCGATGGCACCGGCGGGGAGATCGACCGACGCGAGCTCAT
>JASLOY010000364.1 GCA_030745255.1 Vicinamibacterales bacterium | reverse complement strand
GTGGTGCAGGTCGTTGGTCAGGATGTGTCGGATCAGCCCGCCGAGCACGGCGATATCCGACCCGGGCCGGATCTGCATGTGCCTGTCGGCGACCGCCGAGGTGCGCGTGAACCGCGGGTCGATGGTGACGACCTGGGCGTTGTTCTCGTCACGCGCCTCGAGCGCCCACTTGAACCCGCAGGGGTGGTTTTCGGCCGGGTTGGCTCCCATCACCAGGACGACATCGGCATTCTTGATGTCTTTCCAGTGGTTGGTCATCGCGCCCCGACCGAACGTGGCGGCCAGACTGGCCACCGTGGGGCTGTGTCAAATACGGGCCTGGTGGTCGATGTAGGTCAGCCCCATCGCGCGCATTGTCTTGGTGATCAGATACGCGTCTTCATTGGCGACCGTCGCGCTGCCGACCCAGGCGATGCCGTTGGTGCGGTTGACCGTGCGGCCCGCGCTGTCCTGCTCGACGAAGGTGTTGTCGCGCGACTCCTTGAACTTGCGCGCGAACCAGTCCATGGCGAAGTCCCAGTCGACCTCGCGCCACTCGGTCGCACTCGCCGCGCGATACATCGGACTTTTCCGCAACCGCGGGCTGATGGCGAGCTGCATCTGCGACGCGCCCTTCGGGCACAGGGTTCCGCCGTTGATCGGGCTGTCGGCGTCGCCCTCGACATGAATGACGGTGTTGGTCGTGTTCAGTCCTCCGCTCCCGTGGACGTAGGCGATCGTGCCGCACCCGACGGCACAGTAGGGACAAACAGTCTTGTATTCGCGGGCGTTGCGGATCTTGAGCTGGCGAACCGCGGCGTAGGCCGGCTTGAGATCGAACCCGAGCGCGCTGATCCCGACCCCTCCGGCCACAGTCGCCTTGAGAAACGTACGGCGGGAAATCGGCATGTCGGGATTTGTATACCACGACCAGGTGTCAGGGGCCAGCGGCCACAGACCGCCGTCTGGGGCGCAGGGTGGAACCGACGTCCTCGACGTAAGATCTCTTCGTGACTGAACAGATGTCGACCAGCCCGCCACCCGGCACACGCACCGTCTCAGTGCGAAAGGGGGGCAAAGGCGTCGTGTCCGACCTCGTCGCCGTCGAGGCGCCGTTGGAGATCCGGGTGGGCGACCGTCCGGTCGTCATCACCATGCGGACGCCAGGGCACGACGAGGAGCTGGCGACCGGGTTCCTCTACGCCGAAGGCGTCATCACAAACAGCGATCAGGTCGTATCGATCCGCACGGAATGCGGGTCAGGCGTGTCCGGCCGGGAGGAGCTCGCGGCCGGCAACGTCGGGTCGGGTGATCGGGTACTGGTCGAGTTGAGGGACACGGCGAATGTGGGGGCCGCCGAGCGGGCCCGCCGCGATTTCAGGGCGACCGCCGCTTGCGGCGTCTGCGGCAAGGAAAGTCTCGAAGACCTCGATCAGGCGCTTCCGCCGATTACGCGGGTGGAGTGCGCGATCGATCTGCTTGGCAGTCTCCCCGAGCGGATGCGCCCGCACCAGGCACTCTTCGCGGCAACCGGTGGCATCCACGCGGCCGGACTGTTCACGCTGGATGGCGAGCTGGTCTCACTTCGGGAGGACATCGGCCGCCACAACGCGGTCGACAAGGTGATCGGCCGCGCCGTGCTCGATGGCGCGGAATCGCTCGCCGACCGGATCCTGGTGGTCAGCGGCCGCGCCGGGTTCGAGCTGGTACAGAAGGCCCTGAAGGCGGCAATTCCGGTCATGGTGTCGGTCGGGGCCGCCTCGAGTCTCGCTGTCGACATGGCGACTGCCGCCGGGATGACACTCTACTCGTTCGTCGGGACCACGCGGGGAAATCTGCACGTGTGACGGCGCCGCTGTCTCCGGCGCCGTCAGGCTTCGGGCTACAGGCTTCGGGCGCTCTCGGACGATGGCACTGAACGGCCCAATGCCAAGCCTGGGCCCGGCAACCAGCCGGCGTGCTATGCTGCCGGCGACAATCACATTCTCATTTGAACGCAACGGTCAGTGGCACCGCTGGCATCAGCGTCACGACAGCGCATGAGCATACGAGGATGGATCCGGTTGGGGCTGGTTGGCTGCGCGGTCGCCCTGGTCATCGTGAACTGGGCCATCCGCCGCGTGCCGACACAGACCGGCGACACCGACATGCAGGTGGTGGCCGTCGATGCCTTGCCCGACGCGGCGGCAGAGGCTCCGGGCGGCCTCACGGAGCCATCGCTGGTCAATGACGGCTGGTACGTGCGCAATATGGCGACCGCCCACGGCGCGTTCGTCATCGAGGTCGAGGCAGAGGATCCCGCCCAGACCGAGATGATCGCCCACGCGCTCATCGAGCCAATTCAGGCAGACTACGACGAGATACTCGTCTACGTGAACAAGGTCGGTGACGAGTCGGACCTGCCGGCCCGTCGGATGCAGTGGACGCCCGGCGGTGGATACGTCGAGATCACCTACGATCAGCCCTCTCCCAACCGTTGAGCACCGGTTGACAATCGGGGAAGTGCCCGTAACATCAGGGGTCAACCTGCTGGAGGCTTGTGTTGGGCCGCATCACACGACGCTCGTTCATCGAACGTACAGGTGTCGTGGCCGCCGCCACGACCCTGCCCGAGCTGAAGCTCCGTGGCTCGGCGCCGCAGGGCAACGCGCGGCCGGCCGCCCTGGCTCCACGCTCCCGCATCAGCCTGCGCGTCGCGTCAACGGCGACGTCCACACCCTCGAGGTCGAGGACCGCTGGACACTGGCGGAGGTGCTGCGCGACCACCTCGGGCTGACCGGTACCAGGATCGGCTGCGACCGTGGCGAGTGCGGCGCCTGTACGGTCCGGCTCGACGGCAACACGGTCTACGCCTGCAGTCAGCTTGCGGTCTGGGCCAACGGTCGGGAGGTCTCGACGGTCGAGGGCCTGGCCGACGGAGACCAACTGAGCCCGCTGCAACAGCGGTTCGTCGAGCACGACGGCCCGCAGTGCGGGTTCTGCACCTCGGGCCAGCTGATGTCGGCCAGCGCGCTGCTCGACGACGTGCCCGACCCGACGCGAGATCAGGTCCGCGAGGGCATGGTCGGCAATATCTGCCGCTGCTCGAACTACAACCGCTATGTCGAAGCGGTGCTCGACGGCGCCTCGCCTGACACCGCCTCGACGCAGGCGCTGACAAAGGTGGGCACCCTCACCCCCCGCGTCGATGGCCCCGAGCGGGTAACTGGGCGCGCGCGCTACACAGGCGACGTGCAGCTTCCCGGCATGCTCTACGCGCGCGTGCTGCGCAGCCCGCATCCTCACGCCCGGGTCCGCCGCGTCGATACGCGCGCCGCCGGGCGGCTGCCGGGCGTGCGCGCCGTAATCAGCCGTGACACCTGCGACGTGATCTGGAGGAGCGGCGACTCGCGAAACGATCGGTTTCTTTTCAACAACCCGGTGCGCTTCGTCGGCGACGCGGTGGCGGCGGTGGCAGCAGTCGACCGGCACAGCGCCGAGGAGGCATTGGCGGCGATCGTGGTCGACTACGAGCCACTCGAGTTCGTGCTCGACCCGGAGGAGGCGTTGCGTCCCGGGACCGTGGCGATCCAGGAGGGCGGAAATCTGTCGCCAAACGGCCGGGGCGCACGCGAGCCCGAGCGCTACGAGCGGGGCGACCTCGATACAGGGTTCGCCGCGTCGGATCTGATACTGGAAGACGATTTCACATCGAAGCACATCAACAACGCCCAGCTCGAGCCCCGCGTCAGTGTGGCCCAGTGGAACGGCGACCGGCTGACCGTCTGGACGCCGACCCAGGGGATTTCGAACTGCCAGCGGGACCTGGCCCGTGACCTCGACGTGCCGCCGGGGGACGTCCGGGTGATCTGCGAGTACATGGGCGGCGGGTTCGGGAACAAGAACCAGTGTCAGGACTCTGACCTGATCGCGGCCGTACTGGCCCGCGAGACCGACAGCGCCGTCAAGGTCGAGTACACGCGGAAAGAGGACTTCCTCGGGGTGCACGGCCGCTGGCCCACGCGGCAGTACTATCGTGTGGGCGCCACCCGCGACAGCACACTGCAGGCGATCGACCTGCGTGGCTACAGTGGCCTTGGGCCGCACCGCAAGAGCAGCGGCGGCATCTCGGGGATCGAGCTGTTTCGCTGCCCCAACGTCCGGCGCACGGTGCATCCGACGTACACGAACATGACGGTCAGCGCAACTTTCGCGGCCCGGCGTATCCGCAGGGGGTCTGGGGCATCGAGTCGATGATGGACCAGATGGCCCACGCGCTCGAGATCGACCCGGTCGCGTTCCACCTGAAGAACGTCAGTCGCGCCTACCTGGACGAGACCCCGTACACGAGCTGGGCGCTACCGGAATGCATCGAGCGGGGCGCCGAGATCTTCGGCTGGTCGGCCGGCTGGCGGCGAGCCGGCGGCGGGGGGGGCCCGGGCCGGCGCGGGGGTGGGCGGGGGACCGGGGCCGGGCGCGCGCGCCCCCCCCGGCGCCGCGCCGCGCGCCGCCGCGCCGCGCCGCGCCGCGCCGCGCCGCGCCGCAGATCGGAAGTGCGTCGGG
>JASLOY010000363.1 GCA_030745255.1 Vicinamibacterales bacterium | reverse complement strand
ACGGCGGGCATCCTGTCGGTGCTGGCGCTCGAGACCATACAGTTCTTTCGCGACGTGTCGCCATTGGAATTCCTGTTCGGCACCGTCTGGACGCCGCTCTTCTTCCAGAAGTCCTTTGGCGTGCTGCCCCTTGTTGCCGGCACCCTGCTGGTGTCGACGATCGCGATGGCCGTCGCCCTGCCGGCCGGGCTGCTCACGGCGATCTACCTCAGTGAGTATGCGCCGGCCCATGTCCGCAGAACCGTCAAACCGGTGCTCGAGGTGCTGGCCGGCGTGCCGACCGTCGTCTATGGCTACTTCGCGCTGCTGTTTGTCACCCCGCTGATCCAGCAACTGCTGCCCGGAGTGTCCGGTTTCAATGCCCTCAGTCCCGGGCTGGTCATGGGCATCATGATCCTGCCGCTGGTGTCGTCACTCTCGGAGGACGCCCTGCACGGCGTACCGCTCGGGCTTCGGGAAGCAGCGTATGCGCTTGGCGCCACCAAGATGCAGACGACCGTCCGGGTGGTGCTGCCGGCCGCATTGTCCGGTATCTCGGCAGCCGGAATTCTGGCGGTATCGCGCGCGATCGGCGAGACGATGATAGTCACGATCGCGGCCGGGCAGCAACCGCGTCTGACCGCGAATCCTCTGGTGCCGATCGAAACGATGACGGCCTTCATCGTCCAGGTGAGCCTGGGCGACACGCCGGCTGGCACGCTCGCCTATCGGACCATTTTTGCTGTCGGCATGCTGCTGTTCGTGAGCACCTTCATGTTGAACCTGGTGAGCAACTGGCTGCGTGAGCGGTTCCGTGAGGAGTACGCGTGAAACGCCGGTTTCGGAACCAGCTGTTCGATCACCTGTTGCACGCGGCTGGGCTCGGCGCCACGCTGCTCGGCCTGGTCGTGCTCGGCGCCTTGCTGTTCGACATCTTCAGCGACGGGCTGAGTCGCCTGTCCTGGGACTTTCTAACGAGTTTTCCATCGCGCCGCGCGGAAAACGCCGGCATCTACGCCGCGCTCGCCGGGACAGTCTGGGTGATCACGCTGACTGCCGCGCTCGCCGTGCCCGTTGGTGTCGGTGCCGCCATCTACCTGGAAGAATACGGATTGCGCGGGCGCTGGTCCCGCCTGATCGAGATCAACATCGCCAATCTCGCAGGCGTCCCTTCGGTCATTTACGGCCTGCTCGGACTGGGCCTGTTCGTGCGGGCGCTCGCCTTTGGCCGAAGCGTGATCGCAGGCGCTGCAACGCTGGCACTGCTGGTGTTGCCGGTCGTCATCCTGTCGTCGCGCGAAGCGTTGCGCGCCGTGCCCCCGTCACTCAGGGAAGCCTCCTACGCTCTGGGCGCCACCAAATGGCAGACGATCTGGCACCAGGTCCTGCCGGTGGCGCTGCCGGGGATGCTCACCGGGATGATACTGTCCCTCTCCCGAGCAATAGGTGAGACGGCGCCGCTGATAACCATCGGCGCATTGACTTACGTGCCGTTTGCGCCGGACGGCATCTGGTCGCCGTTTACCGTCCTGCCAATCCAGGTGTTCAACTGGGTGTCACGGCCTCAGGAGGCGTTCTTGGAGAATGGCGCCGCCGGTATCATTGTGCTGCTGGCCCTGCTACTGGTGATGAACGGCGTGGCCGCATGGTTACGCGACCGATATCAGACACGTGGCGTCTGAGTGGTGCCCTGATTTCTGACGATGACATTTTCCGACAACGCGATTCCGTCACTTGCTGACGTCGCCTCGCGGGCCGCCGAGCACGGCGTGGCCGATACCACGACGAAGGTCGGTGTCGAGGGGCTCAGTTTCTTCTACGGTGCCAAACAGGCGCTCGACAGCGTGTCGATCGAGATCCCGGCGAATCAGGTGACCGCGTTCATCGGACCGTCGGGATGCGGCAAAAGCACGTTTCTCCGGGCGCTCAACCGGATGAACGACATCATTCCGGGAGCACGCGTGGTCGGCACGGTGTCGATCGACGGACAGGACATTTACGCCCCCGGGACCGACGTCGTAGAGCTCCGACGCCGTGTCGGGATGGTGTTCCAGAAGTCGAATCCGTTTCCCAAGTCGATCTTCGACAATGTCGCCTACGGTCTGCGGATCAACGGACTGACCGGGTCGCGGACCGAGCTCGACGACCGGGTCGAGACCAGTCTGAAATCGGCGGCACTCTGGGACGAGGTCAACGATCGACTACGCGATTCGGCCCTGGCGCTGTCGGGCGGCCAGCAACAGCGGCTGTGTATTGCACGGGCGCTGGCCGTCGAGCCGGAGGTTCTGCTGATGGACGAGCCGGCGTCGGCGCTCGACCCGATCGCCACCCAGCGGATCGAGGAGCTTGTCTACCAGCTCAAGCGCGAGTACACGATCATCATCGTGACCCATAACATGCAGCAGGCGGCGCGCGTGTCGGACCGGACGGCAGTGTTCTGGCTCGGCAAGCTCGTCGAGTACAACCGAACCAGTCAGATCTTCACGGCGCCGGCCGAGCGGGTGACCGAAGACTACGTCACCGGTCGGTTTGGCTAGGAGTCGAGTGGTGGAATCGTCGAAGCACCTGACACCGCACTTCCGGGAAGAGCTCGAGCACCTGAAGGAACGGCTGCTCGTGATGGCCGGCGCCGCCGAAGAGCAGGTCCGGACAGCCGTGCGGTCGCTGGTCGACCGCGACCACGAGCTCGCCAGGCAGGTGCTGACCGGGGACGATCCGATCAACCTGCTGCACATCGAGATCGACAAGCGGTGCTTTCAGCTGCTCGCGCTACACCAGCCGATGGCCACCGATCTCCGGGTGGTCGTGTCCGGGGTCAAGATCAACAGTGATCTCGAGCGAGTCGGCGACTTCGCGATCAACATCGCCGAGGCGACGCTCCGGTATCTGGAGCACCCCCCGGTCAAGCCGCTCATCGACATTCCCAGGATGGCGGATCTCGCCCAAGGCATGCTGCGCGATTCGTTGGATGCATTCGTGCGTCAGGACACGACGCTGGCTCAGGAAGTTCTCGACCGCGATGATGCGCTCGACCTGCTCAAGGATCAGGTCTTTCGCGAGCTGCTCGGTTTCATGCTGTCCGACCCGCTGGTCACCGGGCCTGCCCTCGATCTGATTCTCGTGTCCCGCCACCTCGAGCGAATTGGCGACCATGCGACCAACATCGCCGAAGAGGCGATCTTCATCGTTTCCGGTCTCGATGTGCGGCACCACGGTCGGGATGGCAGTGCCCAAGATGACGGCTAGAGAAGATGCGCACCACGTCGATGTGCGCCGAGACCCGACCGAAGCTGTTCCTGATGTCGCTCTGACCAACTCACCAGATGGCTAGCCGAATTCTCGTTGTCGAAGACGACCAGGACATCGCCGATCTGGTTGCGCACAACCTGGGACGGGCCGGCTACGCCACCGAGATCGTCGGTACCGGCACCGCCGTGCTACCACGCGTGCGCCAGCAGACTCCGGATCTTGTCGTGCTCGATCTCATGTTGCCCGGTCTCAGCGGCCTGGAGATCTGCCGGCTGATGCGCGGCGACCCGCAGACCGCCGCGGTGCCGATCATCATGCTGACCGCGCGCGCCGAGGAAGAGGACAGGGTGAGAGGGCTCGAGCTGGGCGCCGACGACTACCTGACGAAGCCGTTCAGCCCGAGAGAGCTGGTTGCGCGAGTGGGTGCCGTCCTGCGACGGACCCTCCCGCATGGTTTGGACAAGGTGCTGCGTTTCGGTCCGATCGTCGTCGACCTCGACCGTCATGAAGTGACCGAGCATGGACGCGCGGTGCGACTGACAGCCAAGGAGTTTCTGCTGCTGCAGTTCCTGATCGAGCATCGCGGTCGGGTGCTGTCGCGCGACCTGCTGCTCTCTGACGTCTGGGGGTATCAGTACACCGGTGGCACGCGCACCGTAGACGTGCACATTCGGCGGTTGCGCGAAAAGTTGCCGGTCCTTGTCGAGCACATCGTCACGGTCAAACAGTTCGGGTACAAGTTCGTGGACACTGCGTGAGGGCAACCGCCGTCGATCGCCTGCCATGAAGTTGCCGACCCGCCTGTTTCTGACATCGGTCGCGATAGCGATCCTGAGCCTGCTGGTGTCGTCCATGCTGGCGTCGTGGACTCTTCGCCGCCAGGTGCTCGAGCGGATCGAGTCGAGTCTCGTGGCCGAGACCCGCCTCGTCGCCGAGCTCCTGTCCCGTCGCGGACCACTGAGCGCAGATGTAGACCTCGACGACGAGGCGGACACGCTTGGTGCGCACGTCAGCGCACGGGTGACACTGATCGATCGCGCCGGGGCCGTGGTTGGTGATTCGGCGGAGGATGGCGCGGCGCTCGGAGCCATGGAGAATCACGGCCGGAGACCGGAGGTCGTCATGGCCCGTCAAGGCGGTCTCGGGCTGGTACAGCGCTACAGCACGACCGTCAACGAGACGCTGTTGTATACGGCGGTCCCAGTCGAGCACCCGGCCATTGCCTTCGTACGGCTCGCCTTGCCCCTGACCGCGGTGGACGAGCAGCTCGATGCCGTCACACGGGCCACAGTGTCC
>JASLOY010000362.1:4297-4539 GCA_030745255.1 Vicinamibacterales bacterium | reverse complement strand
CCCTTGACATTGAACGAGAACCGACCAGGCCGATACCCACGAGCCCGCGCGTCGGGCAACATCGCGAATAGCTCGCGGATGAACGTAAACAGCCCGGTATAGGTGGCGGGGTTCGACCGCGGTGTACGTCCGATTGCCGACTGGTCGATTTGGATCACCTTGTCCACGAGGTCGCCACCATCGATGCCACGATGCGTCCCAGGGGGCTCGACCGAGCGGTAGAGATCCCGCGCCAGCGCCCG
>JASLOY010000362.1:0-4287 GCA_030745255.1 Vicinamibacterales bacterium | reverse complement strand
AGTGTGCTTTTCCCGGAACCGGACACGCCGGTGATGCACACGAGCTTGCCGAGCGGAATCTCCACGTCGAGGTCCTTGAGATTGTTCGCCCGCGCGCCGCGAATGACCAGCTCGCCGCGCTGAGGCGCCCGGCGAGCCGACGGGAGGTGTATCGCGCGCTCGCCCCGCAGGTAACGACCGGTCATCGAGGGATGCCCATCGGCCAGCAGCTCCGCAGGGCTGCCCTGGAAGATCACTTCGCCACCATGCTCGCCTGCTCCCGGCCCAAGATCGACCACGTAGTCCGCCGCCCTGATCGTCTCCTCGTCATGCTCGACCACGACGACCGTGTTGCCCAGATCCCGTAGCCTGGCCAACGTCGAGAGCAGCAGGCGATTGTCACGCTGGTGCAACCCAATCGAGGGCTCGTCGAGCACATATAGGACCCCGGTCAGGTTCGCGCCGATCTGCGTCGCCAGTCGAATCCGCTGGCCTTCGCCGCCCGACAACGTCGCGGCGCTCCGCGCCAGGGTGAGATAGCCGACGCCGACGTCGTTGAGAAATCCGAGTCGGTCGCGGATCTCGCGCAGAACCCGCCCGGCCACCAGCGTCTCACGCTCGGAGAACTCGATTGCCGCAAAGACGTCGACCGCCTCGGCGATCGAAAGATTCACGAAGTCGGCGATCGTGCGCCCCTTCATCCGCACGGCGCGACTCTCTGGACGCAGACGCTCCCCCAAACAGGCGGGACAGCTCTGCAACGACCGAAGCGGCTCGAGCAGCTCCTGCTGCGACCAGCTCCCGGTCTTGAAGCGACGTCGCAGGTTGGGCAAGATCCCCTCGAAGTCGCGACCGAAGGGCTCCTTCGGACGCGTGGCGCGGGACGTCCGTTTCGCCTTCTCCACCGAGCGCTTCTTTGCCGGGGTCGGACCGTGCAAGAGGACCTGCCGCTGCTTGCGGGGCAAGCGGTCGAAGGGCGTATCGAGATCGACGCCGAAGTGCCGGCTGAGTCCGGAGAGCGCCACTTTGACCAGCTTCGCATCTCCGGCGGCCCACGGTGAGATCGCACCATCGTTGAGGGACTTCCCGCCGTCGGGCACGATCCGCGCCGGGTCGAAGTCGTCGATCGCGCCGAGCCCCTGGCAGACACGGCAGGCTCCCTGCGGAGAGTTGAACGAGAACACGCGCGGCGTGCGCTCCGGCACGCTGATGCCACAGTCGACACACGCGAGCTTCCGAGAAAACAGCCGGTCGCCCCCCCCGAGCGTGTTGATGATTACGACGTCGTCAGCGAGCTCCAGAGCCAGCTCGATCGCGTTCCGCAAACGCCGCTCGACGCCAGAACGGATGACCAACCGATCGACGAGCACCTCGACATCGTGGTTGCGGCGACGCTCGAGCTTGAGATCCCCATCAAGCGACCGGATCTCCCCGTCCACCCGGACCTTCGTGAACCCCCGCGCCCGCAAGGCCTCCAGCCCCTTCCTAAACTCGCCCTTGCGCCCGCGCACGATGGGCGCCAACACGTTGATCCGTTCATCGGTGGGGCCCAGCAAGACCATGTCGACGATGCGGTCCACCGACTGGCTGGTGATCGGCTTGTCGCAGTCGGGACAGTGCAGCACGCCGACGTGCGCGAAAAGGAGACGGAGATAGTCGTAGATCTCGGTCACCGTCCCGACGGTCGATCGCGGGTTGGAGCCGGTGGTCTTCTGCTCGATCGAGATGGCCGGCGAGAGCCCGGCGATCAGATCGACATCGGGCTTCTCCACCTGCTCGAGAAACTGTCGCGCATAGGCCGACAGCGACTCGACGTAGCGACGCTGCCCTTCCGCATAGATCGTGTCAAAGGCGAGCGAGGACTTGCCGGACCCGGACAGCCCCGTGACGACGATCAGACGTTCACGCGGCAGGCTGACGTCGACGCTCTTCAGATTGTGAACGCGGGCGCCGCGCACCTCGATGCGGTCGTGAGCCATGACAGAGGAACAGCTGAGCCACTCGGGGAGTGTCGGCAGGCGACCGCCGCTACCCCGGGCGCGCCTGTTCGCCGCTGGTCCAAACTCTCGATGTTACCACGCGCCCCTGGGCGCCGGAGGTTAGGAATCGACAGCGGGCCACCTCCCCCACAGCTCACGGCAGGTCGTCGAACCGATAGGCGGTATCGTTGGAAACTACCACCGCACCAGCCCCGGGGTCGAACGCCACGCCGACAAGAGACGGTGCAGCCACGACGTGTTCGGTCTCGCCATCCTCCCGAACGCGGAACAACCCGCTGGCGCCGGCCAGCGCCTCCACCACGTACAGCGCCCCTCGCGCATCGAACGCAAGACCCTGCGGTCGTCCAAATCGGCGGACCACGGGCGTTACGGACCCGCTACGGTCGACGCGATATACGGCGTCGCGGGTAGACAGCGTCGGCGCCGTGACATAGAGGTCGCCCGTCGGGGCCATTGCGAGGTGGAACGCCGCCACACTCGGGGGGAGTGTGGCAAACGACGAGACCTGCGACGTGGGCGTTACACGAAGGATTGTCCCCGACCGGTCTCCAACATACAGCGTCCCGTCTGCGTCGAACGCCAGCCCGCTCGCCACCCCCAGATCGGTGGCCACCTGTTCGGTACGCCCCTCGGAATCGATGGCGAACACGGTGCCGTCGAACCGACTCGAGACATGCAGCCGGCCGCTCAGGTCGAAGGCCATCGATGTCGGGTTCCTGATGCCGGCGGCAAACGGCTCGCGGACCCCGTCTCGATTGACACGAAAGACCGACACGGGCGACTGGTCTCCACGTGTGCCGCTGAAGGTGAGATACAGCGTGCCGTCACTGCCGAACACCGGGCTGTCCACCTGGTGCACACCGGTCGCCATCGGTCGCCCGACGTTGAGAAACGCGGTCTCACCCGGTGCCGTGGCGAGCCGAATTGGCGTCGCGCCGCCCGGGAGGCCATCTGGCACGAGACACGCCACCGTCGCCCGGTCCGTATATACGACCCGGGCCGCCACGTCGCCAATCAGGACCTCTGGTAAGGTCTCTCCCCCACCCCAGAGCCTGCTTCCCCGAATGGTGACTCGCCCGCCGGCCACAGCCGCCAGTGGACGCACCGATGCGATACGGGAATGGCTGAACGGCTGGGACATGAAGGACCGTTCGGATCACGCGGCCGGGGTCATGGAACAACACGCGGGCCCGAGTCGAGGCTCACGACTCGTCCAGCTCGACGTTCCAGTAGAGATAGTCTCGCCAGCTCTCGGGTGCCTCACGCAGACCGACGGCAATCCGTACCGTCGCCTGTCGTGCCGGCCGGCGCGGTGCCCGCATCAGTCTCATACCGGCCTCAGCCGGCGTGCGGCCACCTTTGCGCCGATTGCAGTGGACACACGAGGTGGCAATATTCTCCCAGTCCTTCCGTCCGCCGTATCGCACTGGGACCACATGGTCGAGTGTGAGCGTGTCGACCGGCATCGCCCGGCCACAATATTGGCAGGTATGTTCGTCACGGGCGTAGATGTTGGCGCGCGAGAACGGAACCAGATTGAAGTGGCGCTTGATGGTGATATACCGAAGCAGCCGGATCACGGACGGCAGCTTCACCGTGAGCGAGACGGAGTGCACCTCACGCTCGTAGACTGAAATGATCTCGACCTTGCCCTGACACCAGAGGGTGATCGCCTTTCGCCAGTCCACGACCTTGAGAGGCTCGTAGGTCGCGTTGAGCAACAGTGTGGTCTCCATCGATCTCAGCCGCTGGCATTGTGTCTGAGCGCCGACCTCGGTGTCAAGCCAAAGACATCGCGTAACGCATTGGGAAAGAAGAGCTTACGACACACTTCCCGAAACCATGGCGCTACCGTCTCGCTGGCGTCGAGCCGATAAAGTAACCATGAGTCGAAACCTCTGGTGCCTGCTGATTCTTTTGGTGGCGGGTGGCTGCGCGTCACGTAGCGGTGCCGTGCCCGCACCGTTTCCCCGGCCCAACCGCGTCCCCGGGCTGCCAACGGAGGCGAGTACGACGCGGCCGCCCGATCCCTATGCCATCACTTCCACCGCGCTCGATCTCCGCGGCGTCCCGTTCGTCGACGGCGGCTCGACACCTGCCGGGTTCGACTGCAGCGGCTTCACGTATCACGTCTTTCGACAGCACGGCGTGGAGCTGCCGCGGCTGGCGGCACAACAATATCGGGTCGGCAGCGCCATCGACCCGAACGCGATCGAGCCGGGCGACCTGCTCTTCTTTTCGACGGTCGCTCCGGGCGCGTCGCATGTGGGGCTGGCGATCGGCGGGGATGAGTTCGTGCATGCCCCGT
>JASLOY010000361.1 GCA_030745255.1 Vicinamibacterales bacterium | reverse complement strand
GTGAGGAAACGTGACCACCCACTGCCTGGCGTCGACGTTGGGTAGGAGGTGGTCGACCCAGTACGCCGCGGTGTCGGCCATGCGCCGGCCTGTACACGACGGGCAAAAACCTCGCCGTTTGCAGGAGAATGCCATCGCCGGCTAAGAATCGGCCCAGCCGTTCCACGCTGGCCGGCCCAGCCCGACGGACGGATTGGGCCGGGTGACGGCGGAAAAGCGGCCCAGGAGAGCTACTTGTCCAGCTGAGGCTCTTCTTCTGGGGGCACGTCACGCCTGTTGCGCTTCATGTGCTCGGCGAGGCGGTAGCTGGGGCCTTCGATGGTGATGGTCGTGGCGTGGAAGAGAAGTCGGTCCAGGAGGGCGACGGTGAGGAAGCGGTCGCCGAGGTAGTCCGGCCAGAGGTCGACGGACAGGTTGCTGGCGACGATGGTGGAGACGTTCTGGTGCCTGGCCTCAAGGACCTTGTACAGGAGTTGGGCCTCTCTGGCCTTCTCCTGCTCGATGGGGTCGTAGCCGAGGTCATCGATCATCAAGAGTTGCGGCCTTGTGTAGCGGCGCAGGCGGTGAGGCAGCGTGTCATCCGCAAGGGAGGCGTAGAGATCCTGGAGCATGTCGGCGCAGGTGGTGTAGAGGACCCAGCGCCCCTGGCCGCATGCGACGAGGCAGAGCGCTTTGCCGATGTGGCTCTTGCCGACGCCGCTCTGTCCGATGAGCAACAGGTCCTCGCGGCGGTCGACCCACGCGAGGGTCGCCAGTTCGAGGACCAAATCGCGGTCGATGGTCGGTTGGAAGTCGAAGTCGAAGGTCTCGAGGGTGGGTCTGTCCGGCAGCCGCGCGTCTCGGAGACGACGGTCGATCCGCCGTTCCGTCCGACGGTTCACTTCCTCTCGGAGGAGGTGCTGGACGAAGCGCAGTGCGGCGACCCTCTTGGCGCCTTTATCGGGCAGCGCCGCGTCGAGCACGTTGAGCGCGTCCCGGAGGCGCAGCGCGTCGAGCAGGTTCCGGACTTCGTCGTAGGTATCCATCAGGGCTTCTTCTTGCGCAGAGCGCGGGCGTAGTCGTCGATAGCCCGCGGTGTAACTCCGGCCTGTGCCGCGACCGCGGCGAGACGCTGGTTGGCCGCGACGACGGACGTGTCGGGCAAGGTTCGGGTCTGCGCCGTGGTCTGCAGGATGCGTAGCACCGTCCTGGCGTCGTAGCTGCCGTAGCGGACGGCCCGCTGCAGTGCGCGGACCAGATCGTCGAGGGCATAGTGGGCGGTGTACGCCAGCACCTGAGCCAGATGCGCGCCGCGGCAGCGCTGGGTGCGCAGGACGCCGGCGGCAAACTCGACCCCCACGTCGCCCAGTTCGCCTATGCGCTGCGTGAGCACGTCGATGTCATTGCGTCGGACTTTGCGCGGATGATGGGCGGGCTCGACCACGGGCTCGTGCCCGCGCGGCGCCCGTTCGTGGCGCGCGATCTCTGACACGTCGGGCCCGTAGACGACGATCTCTTCGCCAGTGTCGCGCACGATCGCCAGCTCGAGGATGTGCGCGTAGGGTACGGAGTAGCGGACGGTGTCCCACTCGATGAACCCTTCCTCGGAGATGACGCGGTACCCGACCTCCGCGGTGTCGTACGGCCGCCGAGGCAGTGGCATAAGGTGATCCCGCTCTCGCTGGAAACGGTCGATGGGACGCTCGCCGGTCGTGTCGTGGATGTGCAGGTCGCTCGTGTTCTGCATCCACCAACGTGCGTGCTCGCGCAGGTGGGCCAGGTTGCGAAACGTCTCGGCGTTCAGGCAATTTCCCTCGACGTATTGGAACAGCGCTTCCACCTTTCCTTTCAACTCGGGCCTGCGAGGAGGCAAGGCGCGAGGGCGGAAGCCGTAGTGCGTGGCGAAGGCGAGGAACCGGACGTTGTAGATCGGCGTGCCGAGCTCCCAGCGTATGACGACCGTTTTCTGGTTGTCGTAGAGGATCTCCTGCATGACGCCGCCGAAATACTCAAAGGCGGCCACATGGTGGCGGATCAGCGAGTAGAAGTCCTGGTGCTCGCAGAAGTCGATGTACTGGCGTCGGCTGAAACAGAGGACCAGGCTGAAACACTCGAGCTTGGCCTCGGTGCCATCGGAAAATTCAAAACCGTACGGGGACCAGTCCATCTGACCCTGCTCGCCAGGGCCGGTCTCGAAGCGGCGGACGGGCTCCTTCTTGGGCTGCTTGCGCCGAGCCCGCAGCCAGTCCTTGACCGCCGTCATTCCACCGTCGAACCCCTCTCTTGCGAGCTTCTCGTGCATCTTCACCGCGGTAATGTCCGGGTATGTTTCGAGCTGGCCCTCCATGAACGGCTCGTGCAGGTCGAGCATGCGCCGGCGGCGCTTCTTGGGTGTGGGAAGCGTCGAGTGTCCAGATTGGCGCTGCCGCCGATTCCGATCCTGGATTCGGCGAACCCTGCCCCGGCTCAGACCGAGATCGTTGGCGATGCGCCGTTGCGACCACCCGCGGTGTGTCAGCGCCACGACCGCGTTGACCACGTCGTCAGCTGTCATCGGCATTCGCTGTCTCCATCGCGAGGCAGATGGGCGCGAGAGCCGTCAAAAGCACACTGACGGCACCCTCGGTCTGTCGAAGAATCGGCGCGAGAAGTGACCGCTCCGTGTCGGTCCAGGTCGTGGGCCGATACGTCGACAGCTGCCGGTTCAGCCACGCGGCTTCGTGCTGAACGCGAAGCAGTCGCCGCCGCAGGCGGTTGGCCACCGTGCCCATCCGCGGGTCCGGCGCCGTCGAGGCTGGCGACGATGCGCTCGAGGCTTCGAGGGCTTCGCGTGGCTGGTCGAGCAGATATCGCTGTCCGGCACGGTCGCCCGTTTCGGCGAACTGCGTCACGAGCGCGGACGCTTCCCGCGTCGTCAGCCCGTCGCGACAGATGGTGGCAGCGACCTCGGCCTGGTTGCCGCGCGGCAACCGCGCCAGCTCTCGCCCGGTGGTCACCGACAGCAGTCCCACCTGAATGTCGCGCTGGACGTCTTCATCCAGGCGCTCGATGAGGCTGAGCCTGCGGCACACCCAGGCCTTGCCCCGTCCCAGGAGCTGTCCCACCTCGACCTGCGTCATGCCGAGTTGGCGATGCAGGTGCCACACGATCCTGGCCTGCTCAAGGTCGGTGAGGCCGCAACTGACCTGGTTGAGGCTGAAGAGAGCGGCCACGGAGGCCTGCTCGCTCAGATGGCGGGTCTGGACCCGCAGCGTGGGCCAGCCGAGTTTCCGCGCGGCAACCAGACGCTTGAATCCGTCGACGACGCACAGCGCGTCACCAATGTCCGCCGCGAGCACCGCCGAGAGCTGCCCGTAGCGCGCCAGAGAGTCGGTCATCGCCCGACACAGGTTGGGGCGGGACAGGCGCAACGAGCCCAGTCGCTCGTCAAGGCGGTCGATGGGGATGCGCTCCCCACAAACGTCGGACGCGCCGGGAGGCGCAGCCGCAGACGCAACACCGTCGCCATCCCCCACGACTCGATCCGGGCGTACGCTGTCGCTCTTGCTCATTCCCATGTCTCCCCACGAA
The DNA here is from genome assembly GCA_030745255.1 of Vicinamibacterales bacterium. GTDB lineage: Bacteria > Acidobacteriota > Vicinamibacteria > Vicinamibacterales > UBA8438 > NP936. Next base: position 997 of record JASLOY010000361.1, on the reverse strand, counting down.
CCCGGCAGCGCGACCGGTGCTGGCGCGCGTCGCAGCCTCAGCTACAGGATTGTCCATCTCTGGGGGCTCGGGGGAAGTCTGATCTCGCACAGCCCCTTCCTGACGGGGTCCAGTGTCGGTTTGCACCTCGTCGCCAGGACTCGAAGTCGGCGCCGGTTCGTCGTCGTCCTCACGGGGGCCAGCCGCTGTTCGGACCTCGCGCATGCGTTCTCGATGATCCGCCTTCGCTTCCTCGCTGTTCCGATAGCGACGGCGCGCGTCCCACTCCTGGTTGGCGCGCGCTTCAGTCCGGCAAACGTCGCTGCAGAACCCGTGGCCACGAAAGCAGCTCTTGCAGATGGAGAAGGTCTCGCCGCACCAACGGCAATCGATCTCGTATATGACGGCTTCCACCAGGGGCCCCATCCAGCGCTGGACAGGTCGCACGGAACACGACACCCTGATCGATGCCACGTGACTCTCAGGTCCGGGCGACCGCGGGGGCCCGCGTGAGGTGGCGTCCAAAGACACGACGCGTGGGTCCCGCAACAACCCTATCAAGTCTCGCTACAAGTGCTACGAAGGTGGGCCGGTCTCAGACCGCCACTCTCTGCGCCGCTGGGCACAAGTGGGCCGCGTGTTCGCCGCCCCCCGGGTCAGATCTCCGCGGCGGTGGCACAGGAGAACGCCACCACCCGATCCAATCCACAGTCGGTACATCTGACGCGTATGAAGCCTCGCGCGGCGATTCCACAGTCGAGGAATGCGCGGAGTTCCCGCTCCACGAACGCGGGGAGCCAGACGTCCCGCTCTTCGACCCAGGCGAGGAAAGTCAGCAGGTTCTCATGCAGGTGGTGCGACGAGCGAGGACATGCAGCTGCTGCGGGGCGTCGAGACGGGCCCCGGTGCGGCTTTGCGGGGCAGTCGCAGTCAACCAAGAAAAGTGCAAATCGCCGTCCGCCCCGTGCTCGACGGTGTCGACGTCGAATCCACGCACGCTCACCGGAAACACACGCTA
>JASLOY010000360.1 GCA_030745255.1 Vicinamibacterales bacterium | reverse complement strand
AATCTTGATGGCGCGTTGGTCGGGGTGGCGGTCGAGACGGGCGACGCTGGGAGTGGTCCGCAGTTGCTGTCGTCGAGCGTCGTGCGGCGGGTGGTGGCCGAGATTCAACGCCAGGACCGCTGCCGGGCCCTCATGGTCTCCGAGCTGGAGCCACCGGTGCTGGCGCTGCTCGGCCTCGAGAGTGGATTGCTGGTCGAGTACGTCAGACAGGACGCGTTTGTGCCGGAGCCGTCTCTGCGCGCTGGCGACGTGCTTCTGGACTGGGACCAAGAGACGGTGACCACCGTCGAGGCGTTCGAGACCCGGACGGCTGCGCTCGAGCGAGGTGCGCTCGTGCGATATCGGGTGCTGCGCGGACAACGCCGTCTGACCGGCGGCACCGTCTTGCCGGGCGCCGATTGCCGACCCCTTGGCGAGCCGCCGGTGCAGCTGGCGGGTTTCGGTCTTGCGGTTCGCTGGACGGCGGACGGACGTGCAGGAGCGGGTGAGGGGTGGCGGGTCGCCGCCGCCGCATCCGGAGGGGTCGCGGCGACGGCGGGTCTCGACGTCGACGATTTCGTGCTCGCGGTCGATGGCCGAGCAGCCGAGGGGCTCGACGCCCGCGCGATGTTCGAGCGGATGGAGCGACGAGGCGAGCCGACCTTGCTGACCGTCCGTCGGGCGAACCGGGTTCAGATCCTGGCGCTCGACCCCGGCGACTGATGGCGGCGCCCTCGAACGACACGCCTTCCCCCGCACAGACAATGCGTACCGGTGCCCGGCTCGGCAGGGCGCTGGCAACTGGCTGGCGGTGGCTCACCGAACGGCTGCCGATCTGGCGCTGGACCAAGGTATTTTTCCGCGCGTCGTTCCTGCCAGAGCAGAACTACCTCATCATCCTGGCCGTTGTCGTCGGTGTCCTGACGGGGTACGGGTCGGTCGGCTTCATCTTCGTCCTTGGATGGATCGCCGACTTCGCACGCGGACCGGTCGCCTCGGGGCTCTCGGTGTTCGGCCCCGCCAGCCTGGTGCTCCTGCCCGCGCTTGGCGGACTCATGGCTGGACCGTTGATTCACCGCTTCGCGAAGGAGGCGCGGGGCCATGGCGTGCCGGAAGTGATGACCGCGCTGGCGAGTCGGGGTGGGAAGATTCGCAAGCGGGTCGCCTCGATCAAAGTCATTACCTCGTCGCTGACGATCGGCTTCGGCGGCACGGCTGGACGCGAGGGGCCGATGGTGCAGATTGGGTCGGCCATCGGCTCCGCGGTCGGCCAGTGGACCAAGCTGACCCCGCATCGCGTGCGGACGCTGGTCACCTGCGGGGCGGCCGGTGGCGTCGCTGCAACCTTCAACGCACCGATCGCCGGGGCGATCTTCTCGATGGAGGTGCTGATCGGCCGGGTGCAGACCGACTTCCTGCTGGTGCTGCTGACCTCGCTGAGCTCCTGCATGGTGGCGCGGTCCCATCTCGGCAACTACCCGGCATTCACCGCGCCGGCCTACGAGCTGGCCAGCGGTCGCGAGCTCCCGCTGTATTTCCTGATGGGGCTCATGATTGGCTGGGCCGCGATACTGTATGTGCGGGCACTCTACAAGGCTGAGGATCTGTTCGGGGCCTGGCGTTTCCCCGACTACTTGAAACCGGCGGTTGGCGGGTTGATGGCGGGGCTCGTCTTGCGATATTTCCCGGAGGTGTATGGCGCTGGGTTCCCGGCTGTAGAGTCGGCCTTGTGGGTGCGGTTCCCCTGGGAACTATTGATCGGACTGTTCGTGGCCGAGTTTCTCGCCAACTGCGCCACGCTCGGCTCTGGCGGCTCCGGGGGGGTGTTCGCGCCCAGCCTCTACATGGGCGCCATGCTGGGTGGCGCGTTCGGGTCGCTGGTTCACGTCCTGTTTCCGGACTGGACCGCCGGCTCAGGCGCTTATGCAATGGTGGGGATGGCGGCCTTCTTCGCGGCGACCGCAAAGGCGCCGACCACGTCGATTCTGATCCTGTTCGAGATGACGAACGACTACCGGATCATGCTGCCGTTGATGGCGGCGACAGTCGCCAGCGTGTATCTCTCACACCGGTTGTCACCGTTCAGCATCTATACGTTGAAGCTGCATCGTCGTGGGATCAGCTATCCGGGACGCGAAGAGGCCGAACGGGCGGCGCGGCGGACCGCCGCGCCGCAGACTTCGACGACGTGAGCGAGGCGTCTACTGAGCCTCGGTGATGATGATCTCTTCGAGGTCGTCCGTGTCGCTCGGCAGCTCGGCGTCACCTGCCGGCACCTTGTTCATCTGTAGCATGTAGGCGGAGATGTCGGCGTAGCCGGACGGACTCAGGCTGGCCGGAGCGCCCTGCGGCATCGTCGTGCGGATGGCGACATACATGTCGCTGACCGAGAGATCGCTCCAGCGGAAGAAGAACGACGACCCCACCAGCGCCGGCGCGATGCCGTCGCCCATCAGGTCATCGAGATGGCAGGACGCGCATTCCTGCTCATAGGTGCGCTCGCCGCGCGAGGCCTGCTCGTCGGTGTAGACGCCGTCCCAGATCGTCGTGTCGCTTTGTGCGGCGAGCGTGGCCTCGAACGCGGGGCCATCGGCCGAATCAGGAAGAACGACGAGCGACACCACGAATGGGCAGAGCGCCGCGATCAGCAACGCCGCGAAGAGGCGGCCGCTAGGGTCTGAAGACGGTCGGTTCTGCATCGGTCTCTCACCTCGTAGGGATGTGGCGAACGGGGACGCCGCCTGGCGCGCCCGGTTTGCCGTCGGGGCCTTGAGCCGGCGGCCACGACGGCGCCAGCATTGCCTTCACTATATCATCGACCGCCACCGGGCTACTTGCCGTCGATCAGGTTCCCGAGGCCGAACGCGTGGTCGAGGACCGACCCTTCGCCTTTTCTGCGACCGCCTGTCTGCGGGGCCGCCTTATAGATGCGGTCCGCCAGCCGGCTGAGCGGCAGCGACTGCAGCCAGACCCGGCCAGGGCCAGTGAGGTTGGCGAAGAACAGGCCCTCACCACCGAAGAGCGCCGTCTTGACGCCGCCCACGAACTGGATGTCGTAGCCGACACTGGGCTGCAGCGCCACGAGGCACCCGGTGTCGACCCGAAGCGTTTCGCCCACCTCCAAGTCCACCAGGTGGACTGTGCCGCCGGCGTGGAGGAAAGAGAGCCCGTCGCCCTCGAGCCGCTGCATGATGAAGCCCTCGCCGCCAAACAACCCGACCCCGATCTTCTTCTGAAAGGCGATGCCGATGGCGACGCCCTTGGCGGCACAGAGAAACGCGTCTTTCTGACAGATGAGCTCGCCGCCCAGGTCGGACAGGTCCATCGCAAGGATCTTGCCGGCGTACGGGGCGGCGAAAGCCACACGCTGCTTGCTGCCGCCGCTGTTGGTGAACACCGTCATGAACAGGCTCTCGCCGGTGAGCAGCCGCTTGCCGGCGCCCATCAGCTTGTCCATGAGACCCGATTGCTGGCTGTGGCTGCCGTCGCCGAAGATCGTCTCCATGGCGATGCCGTTGGTCATGTACATCATGCCGCCGGCCTCGGCGACGGCGCTCTCGCCCGGGTCGAGCTCGACCTCCACATACTGCATCTCGATGCCTTCGATGGTGAAGTCGATCTCGTGGGCCGTCCGCCCAGGCGGCAGAGGTGGTGCCGCAGTCTGACCACCCGAGAGGTGCGTCGCAAGCTGGGGCACATCGGCTAGCGGCGTCCAGTTCGACATGCCGGCGGTGAAGACCAGCGTCTTGCCGTCGGCGCTGCCGTTCTGGATGTTGCTGACAATCTCGGCTTCGGACATTGGCCCAATCTGATGCCCGTGCTTTGCCATGTACCACTGCTGTTGCGACATCATGTTCCTCCCCGGAGCTTCAAGGTCGTGACTGAATTATAGTCCTCGATCCCCTGTGGTATCGTGGTGCCCGGAGCATCGTGTGACGCAGTGTTCGACTTGAATGACGAAGGCGATGAGTGAGCGGTTCCAGCCAGCGTCCGCGGCGCGATCGACCGTGGGCGACCTGCCGGGGCCGGACGATGCGGTCGGCGCTCGGGCTGCCGTTTCGGCGAGCGTCCCGCCCGGTTCAGACGACTGCGAGATCTGTCAGCAATTTCTCGCCGGCGTGGCTGAATTTGGTCACCTGCGAGCCGTGAAGCTGTATCGGCTGCAGGTCGACTTGAGCCCGCCAGTGCCCAGCCTCCCGTGTCTCGACCACGAAGCGATGCTGCACGAGGGGATTGCGCCCCACGCGGCGGCGTATGTCGAGGATCGAGAGACGGGCGAACTGCACGAGATCGTCCTGATTCCGTCGCGGCAACGTGTCGAGATCGACATCGCCTCGACGCTCCACGAGCACACGGACGAGGGCCAGGCACGTCTGCTCGGGCGGCTGCGCGAACGGTGTCCCGACTTTACCTACGCCGTCAACCGCCTGTCCTGGCTACGGGGAGATCAGCGCGTGGCGCGGGCCTGCCGGGCGCAGGTCACGCTGCGGGACGTACTGACGGGGCTCGATTTCACTCGGACCGCCGCCGCACTCAGCCGGCTGCGCACGATCGGTGCGCTGATGGAGAAGCAGTCGC
>JASLOY010000035.1:9346-13977 GCA_030745255.1 Vicinamibacterales bacterium | reverse complement strand
ATCTCGAGGCGCTCCGCGCGCGGTATCCCGCGCTCCAGGTCGCCAACGACACCAGCAACGTCAGCATCAACGGGCTCAAGGGCACCCCGTTGATGGTTGGTGACACGATCTATCTCAGCACGCCACTGTCACAGGTGGCCGCCATTGACGCGGCGACCGGTGAGACCCGCTGGGTGTACGACCCGGCGAGCTACGCCGCCGGCATCCCGGTCATGGTGCTCGGGTTCAGCAGTCGCGGGCTGGCGTACTGGACCGACGGGCAGCAGGCGCGGATCATCTGGGCCACCGGCGACGCCAGGCTGCACGCCGTCGACGCGCGGACAGGCGAGCCGGTTCGCGAGTTCGGCGACAGCGGCAGCGTCGACCTGATGCGGGGCATCCCGCGCGCCCGGCGCGACCCGCCGCCGATCAACTACTCGGTCACCTCTCCACCGGTGATCTGTAACGATGTGATCATCGTCGGCTCCGCGGTCTCCGACCAGCCGCGGTTCAAGGAATCGCCGCCAGGCCACGTCCGGGGCTTCGACGCGCGGACCGGCGAGCTGCAGTGGACGTTTCGCACTGTTCCCCAGCCGGGCGAGCTCGGCTACGACACGTGGCAGGATGGCTCGGCGGGCTACACCGGGAACGCCAACGTCTGGACGATGATGAGCGCCGACCCGGAGCTTGGCTATGCCTACTTGCCGGTTGGCAACGCCACGAACGACCACTATGGTGGGCATCGCCCGGGGACCAACCTGTTCGCCAACAGCCTGGTCTGCGTGGAGTGTGCCACCGGCGCGCGCGTCTGGCACTTCCAGCTCGTCCATCACGACCTCTGGGACTACGACCCGCCGGCGGCGCCGAACCTGATCGACATCACCGTTGACGGGAGGCCGATCAAGGCGGTGGCACAGGTCACCAAGCACGCGTTCACCTTCGTCTTCGATCGTGTGACCGGCGCGCCGGTCTGGCCGATTGAAGAGCGGGAGGTATCTGCCTCCACCGTGCCGGGCGAATGGACGTCACCGACCCAGCCGTTCCCGACGAAGCCGCCACCCTTCGACCGGCAAGGCGTCACCGAGCTGGATCTGATCGATTTCACCCCGGCGCTGCACGCCGAGGCGCTCGAGATTTTGCAGAGCTACGTGCACGGGCCGATCTTCACACCGCCGTCGCTCATCGGCACCGGCCCCGGCGACACCCGCGGCACCATCGAGCTTCCCGGCTACACGGGAGGCGCCAACTGGAACGGGGCCGCCGTCGACCCGGAGACCGGCTTCCTCTACGTTCCTTCGACGACGCAGCCGATCATCCCGGCGCTCGTCGAGCTGGGCCCCGACCGTTCCAATCTGCGTTACTCTCGCGGGCGAATGCGACCACCCGGCGGGCCGGATGGTCTTCCGTTGTTCAAGGGACCGTATGGACGGATCACGGCAATCGACCTCAACCGCGGCGAGATTGCCTGGCAGCGGGCCAACGGCCGTGGGTCTCCGGCGATCCGGGACCATGACCGGCTGCGTGATCTCGACCTGCCGCCGCTGGGCGGCGGTCGCGACTTCCTACTGCTGACGCGGACGCTCCTGTTCAGCGCTCAGCAGACACCGGGGGAGGGCGGCGCCTGGGTGCTGGCGGCGCGCGACAAGGCAACCGGCGCGCTGCTGGCAGAGATCCTGCTGCCGGGGCGGGCCATCGGCGCCCCGATGAGCTACGAGGTCGATGGCCGACAGTACATCGCGGTGACTGTCCGCGGCGCGCGGGGCGCCCCACCCGAGCTCGTTGCGCTGGCGGTGCCCGCTCTCGATCTTGGTGCTGACGCTGGCGGGCCTGAGGCGATACCAGATCTTCTTCACAATTGAGCTGCACACGCGCCGCGTGCATTGCAACTCGATGGCACTTTTCAGCCTGGCAGTCAATAATTGCCCAAGGAGAGTCGCATCCTCTCGGAGTGGGAAGACCATGCGAGTAGTGTCGAACGGTTTGGCCGTTCTCGCCTGTCTGAGTGTCGCGTCGACGGCCTACGGACAAGTGTCGGCGCGGGACATCATCGAGCGCGTAGACCGCATTACGCGGGGGGAGTCCAGCCGCGGCGTCGCGACCATGGAGGTGGTCACAGAGCACTGGGAACGGCAGGTGACGATGGAGCTCTGGTCGCTCGGCACCGACCACTCGCTCGTGCGGGTCCTGTCGCCCGCGAGGGAAGCGGGCACCGCCACGCTGATGGCCGAAGACGACATCTGGAACTACCTCCCGAAGGTCGACCGGACGATCAAGGTCCCGGCGTCGATGATGGGCGGATCCTGGATGGGCTCGCACTTCACGAACGACGACCTGGTGAAGGAAAGTCAGCTGGTCGACGACTACGACATCGAGGTGGCGTTCGACGGCGACCGCGACAGTACCACGGTGTGGGAGTTCCGGCTGACGCCCAAGCCGGAGGCGCCCGTCGTCTGGGGGCACGTCGCGTTCCGGGTGCGTCAGGACGACTACATGCCGCTCTGGGCAAAGTACTATGACGAGGATGGCGGTTTATCCCGCACCATGATCTACAGCGAGTTCCGCGAGCTGGGTGACCGGGTCGTGCCAACGGTCATGGATATGAGGCCGGAAGACAAGCCTGGCGAGCGGACCACCGTGCGCTACGACGAGCTCGAGTTCGACATCGACATCGACCGGTCGTTCTTTTCCCTCCAGAGCCTCAGACGGCGCAGGTAGCTGCCGATGAGCGAGTCGCCCTGGTGGCGCATCGGTTGGCGCAATCTCGGCCGTCACCGCAAACGCACCGTCATCACCGCGCTCGGGCTCGCGGTCGGCTACTTTGCGGTCGTCTTCCTCGTCGGGTGGGTCGAGGGCATCACGGCGGAGATGGTCGAGAACGCCACGGGTCTCGTGAGCGGCCAGATCGAAATCCACGCCTCGGAGTACCGGCCGGAACGCAGCCTCTACGAGACCATCGGGGGCCGGGAGGGCACCGACGTGGCGCAGATGCTACGAGAGATCGCGGCCGACTCCGCGGTCGTGGCCGCCGCGCCGCGCGTGTACGCCGGCGGGCTCGTCAGCTCCGGCGAGTCGACGTCGGCCGGCATGTTCATGGGGATCGACCCGCAGCTCGAACCGACGCTCAGCCGGTTCCTCGACGAGCTGAGCGCGGGACGGCTGCCCGAGCCGGGTCGCAACGAGCTGGTCATCGGTACCGAAATGGCGCGTCAGCTCGTCGCGGGCGTGGGGGATGAGGTGGTCGTCGTGGCGCCAGGGGCCGACGGGTCGATGGGAAACGATCTGTTTCGGATCGCGGGGATATTTCGGACCGGCATGGCGGAGCTCGACGCGACGTTCGCGGTGCTGCACCTGGGAGATCTGCAGACGCTCGTCGTGTTGGAGCCTGGACGGATCCACGAGGTGGCCGTCTCCACCGCCGATCCGTGGATAGCGGCCGACACGGCGGCACGTCTGGCGGCGAACCTGGCACCGGCCGATCTCGGTCTCGAGGTGGCGCCGTGGACCGAGCTGCGTCCCGAGATGGTGGAGTACGTGGCGCTGGCGCAGTCGTTCTACTTCGTCATTTTCGTGGTCGTGTTCGCCATCGCCATTTTCGGCGTCGCCAACACCATGCTGATGGCGACCTTCGAGCGGCGGCGCGAATTCGCCGTCATGCTGGCGCTCGGGACCACGCCGCGGTCCGTCGTGCTGACGGTCATATCCGAGGCCTTTGCCATGGGGCTTCTCAGTTTGCTCATCGGTTCCGCGATTACGTTTCCGTTGATGATCTGGTGGCACAACGCCCCGCCCGACCTGAGCTGGCTCTACGGTGAGGTGACGATGTTCGGGGCACTGCTGACGCCCTCGTTGCGAGTCGAATACAACCTTGCCGTCTGGCTCCAAAGCGGCGTGGCCCTGGTTCTGACCGCTCTCTTGGCCGCCCTCTATCCGGCAGTCCGCGCGGCGCGCGTGCCGCCCGCCGACACGCTGTCAGGACTCTGATGGAACATGTCGGCGTGCTCGTCGTCCTCGCCCTGCGCAATCTGCGCCGGCACTTGCGGCGCACCTTGCTGACGGCGTCCGCGATGATCATCGGCGGCGCCTTGTTGATGTTTTCGCTCAGCCTCGGCGACGGCACCCACGAGTCCTGGATCGACTCGGGGGTCCGGATGGGCAGCGGCCATGTGACGGTGGAGGCGCCCGATTTCCGCCGGAGTCGGAAGATCGAGGATCGCCTGGGGGCAGAGGCTCGAGCCGCGGCCGAGCAGGCGCTGCAGGCGCCGGGCATCGCGGAGCAGGTGACGACGATCTCGGCCAAGCTCGTCATCAACGGGATGGCCAGCTCGCCCGCCGGCGCGCGTCCCGCGCAGATCATGGGGGTCGACCCACCGGCCGAAGCCGCGTTCAGCACTCTGGACGAGCAAGTCGTCGAGGGACGGTATCTTGAGCCTGACGACCGCCTGGCCGCCTACGTCGGGGTCGGCCTGGCGGAGAGTCTCGACTTACGGTTGGGGTCCCGCCTGGTCGTGACCGCGCAGGACACCCACAAGGAGATCGCGGGCCAGCTGGTGCGCGTGGTGGGCGTCTTCCGGACCGGCGTACCCGAGATCGACCAAGCCCTGATCCACATGCCGCTCGACACCGCCGGAGAGTGGCTCGACTCGGGGCGCGAC
>JASLOY010000035.1:0-9336 GCA_030745255.1 Vicinamibacterales bacterium | reverse complement strand
TGCCGCGGCTCACGCGGCAGCTGAGCCGGGCGCTGTCGGAGCCGATTGCGAACGGGGCCGCGAAGGTGATGGGGTGGCGGGAGGCGATGCCGGCGCTCAACGCGGCGGTGGCGATCGACGATTTTGGCAACTATCTGGTCTACGGGATCCTCTTCGTGATTATTGGCTTCGGCATCGTGAACACAGTGCTCATGTCCGTGTTGCACCGGCATCGCGAGTTCGGCGTGTTGCAGGCGCTCGGTCTCACGCCCCGTGAAACCGGCACGCTGGTGCTGACCGAAGGGCTCGTCCTGACGACCCTCAGCGGCGTCATCGGAATTGCCCTGGGCCTGTTCGTGACGTGGTACTTCTTTCGTGACGGTCTCGACTTCTCCGTGCTGTATGACAGCGAGATGACCTTTTCCGGCGTGGTGATCGATCCGATCATCATCCCTCTGTTTCGGGTTGCCCGCCTCGTGCAGGTGCTCGTGTTCCTCTTTTGCATCGGCATCCTCGCGTCGGTCTACCCCGCCTTCCGAGCCGCTACGATCAACGTGACCGAGTCGATGAAGTTCGAACGCTAAGAAGCGATGACAGAGACTGACGGCGCTGCCGTTCGGACCGAGGGCGTTTGGAAGATCTTCGAGCAAGAAGCCGAGGAGGTGCAGGCGGTGCGGGACGTGAGTCTCGTCATCGAGCGGGGCGAGTTCACGGCGCTGGCTGGGCCGTCGGGATCGGGCAAGACCACCCTGCTCAACCTGACCGGCGGACTAACCCGGCCATCGCGGGGGCGTGTCTGGGTCGCCGGCCAGGAGATCAGCGAGATGTCCAACAAGGATCTCGCGAGGCTGCGGCTCACGGAGGTCGGGTTCGTCTTTCAGGCGTACAACCTGCTGCCCGTGCTGACGGCGATGGAAAACGCCGAGTTCCCAATGCTGCTGCAAGGGGTCGCCGCCGACGAGCGCGTGCGCCGAGTCCGCGAGCTGTTCGAGCGCACGGGCATGACCGGACTGGAAGACCGGCGGCCGGGCAAGTTGTCCGGCGGCCAGCAGCAGCGCGTGGCGGTCGTGCGGGCCGTGGTCAGCAAACCAGCGCTGGTACTCGCCGACGAGCCGACCGCGAATCTCGACTCACAAGCGAGTGAGGCGCTGTTGGACGTGATGCACGAGCTAAACGAGGAACTCGGCGTGACATTCGTCTTCGCAACCCATGACACACGCGTCATGGACCGCTCCCGGCGACTGATCCGCATGGTCGACGGCGCCATCGATTCAGACGAGACACGATCTTGAGGATTCGGACCGCCGCCGGTCTAGTGTCGTGCCTCCTGATCCTCTGCGGCGCAAACGATGCCCACGCGCAGCCACTGCTGACCGGCTACCTGCAGACCGTGCCGCTCTGGAGCAGCACCACCCCGCTGTCGGACAGCACCGCCAGCAACTTCAACCGGTTCCGCTTGACGACCCAGCCGACGTTCGGGCCGTTCTCATTCGAAGCCGCGTACGAGCACGCCGCGACCTTCCGCCAACGGACCACGATGCTCGGCCCGGGCATCGGCACGGTGCCGAGCGGCGGTGAGTATCTGGAGCTGCAGTGGACAGTCACCGATGAGGAGCACGTCCTCTGGCGGCACCGGTTCGACCGCCTGCAGGTCGGGTGGAGCCCGACGCGCGCGTTCGAGCTGAGCGCCGGTCGGCAGACGGTCTCCTGGGGCACGACACTCTTTCTCACCCCGGCCGATCCGTTCATCCCGTTCAATCCGGCCGACCCGTTCCGGCAGTTTCGCGCCGGGGTCGACGGCGCCCGCGCCCGCATCTATCCAAGCCCGCTGAGCGAACTCGATATTGTGGTTCGGCCGACCAAGACGGACGTGGGGGAAGAGCTGACGGCGTTGGCCCGCGGACTGACGGTGTGGAGGAACTGGGAGCTGTCAGGCTGGGCCGGGTCGCTTTACGGTGACGTCGCCGGCGCGTTTGGCACCGCGGGGGCGCTGGGCGTCTGGGCCGTTCGCGGGGAAGCGGTCGTCCGTTCGATCGAGGATGAGGTGGCGGTTCGAGGCACTGTCGGTGTCGACCGCGCGTTCCAGGTGGGCGGCCGCGACGTGTTCTTCCTGTTCGAATACCAGCGCGATGGGTTCGGTGCCACCTCCCCCGATGCGTATCTGGAGGTCGTCGTGTCGGATTCCTTCCGCCGGGGGGAGTTCCAGGTGATCGGGCGCGACGAAACGGTCGTCCAAGTCTCCTACCAGCTCCACCCGCTGTGGAGCCTGGCCGGCCTGTGGCTCTGGAACCTGAACGACCGGAGCGCTCTCCTCGCGCCGAGCTTCGCCTACTCGGCGAGCAACGAGGCCTCGATCTCTGGCGGCGTCTTCTTCGGTTTCGGGAACGATGAGATCAGCCTCGCCCGGCCGCTGCCCTCGGAGTACGGCGTCGCCGGCACGACCGCCTACGTCTCCCTCAGTTGGTTCTTCTAGGGCATCGTCAACTTGGGTTCGAACAGACAGGCTGCGCCTCCGATCCTGCGCGCAGCCGATGGTGTTGGGGCCCGTGTCGCCCCCTCAGCAACGATGTCGTCCTTCACCTCAGTTAGTGCCCCACCCTGGACACCTCTACGCTATTACCGAGAATGATCTGAAGACGATCACGGAGGGTCATGTCCCCGGTGGGCTCGTCCGGGAGCGCACTCTCGGATGTCGCAAGGGCGACTGGCGGTGGCGTTGCTTCTGAGTTTTCCGTCGTCTGGCCTGGGGAGGCCGGACGGTCCAGGGCGTAGAGCTGGAGGACCTGTTCCGCGCTATAGCCGAGAGAACGAAGGTCTTCCTGCAAGCCGATCCATTCGAGAGCGGTCGTGGCGTTCTGTGGCGGATCGCCTTCCGGCCAGGGGAACGGTCGCGGCCCCGGTTGTCCGGGCCTGCTGACGACGCTTCCTCCAATCGCCGCCGCCATATAGCAGAGGCTGCACACGATGAGCGCGACACCAACGCGCCCCGGCGCGGCACGCAGTTCCTCGGCGAGCGCGGTGAGCATCGTCACGGTCTCCGGCGGCATCTGCCCTCGCGCAGCCTCGTCTGGCTCCAGACGTGCCTGGAGCTCGGACCGTTGTCCTTGTCGCTGGAGGAGACCGAAGGTCATAACCACGAGGCCGAACACGGCGGGCACGGCCACATTCATGACCGGCGCGTGTGACGCTCCGACCATGTACCCGATTGATGCCGCAACCAGTCCGAGGCCGACGAACAATAGTTTGGTCATGTGCTACCCACACCGTAGGGGGCGGAGTTGACAGGTTCTCAGGGTCCGTCCGCGTAATCGTCCCATCGAGCCTGAAACTTGAACCATGTTGCTTACCGCCATCCAGCTCCAGCCACCCGTGGCGGCCTGCATCCGGATTCCCCTGACCAGCCAGAATCCCCCCAGTAACCGAATCGACGCGTACGAGCCATACGTGAGCACAGAGTCCGTTCCTGTCTTCATGAGTGCCCGAATAGGGCAACTGGTTGACCGCGCCGGCCAACCTCTATCGATTGACGGATTTCCGGCGCCTGCTCCGTTCGCTGTTGATTTGCTCCCCCAGACCGACGCCCGTCGTGGCATCATCCGCTGCGGCATTGGGTCTTGTCATTCTGATGGACCCTCGAATTGACTCGAGAATTGTGCGACAGTTGCGGTGGACGAGATCAGCCTAGGCAGCGTGCACCAATGCCTCGTCGCGCTGGCGGTGCGGTGAGAGGCGCTCAACAGAAGTCAGAAGGCAGAAGGCGGGAGCAAGCCGAGGAATTCAGATGCAGAAACGAACATGCTTCGCGGTCGTCGTGGCGCTGTCAGGGTTCGCGGTCGGAGCGACACCAGTGGAGGCGCAGGTCGAGAAGGCTTTCATCAACCCGGCGGGCGGCTACACCCAGGTTGTCTCGGTCGAGGATCGCGAGGTGAAGACGGTCTACGTGTCGGGCCAGGTCGGACGCGGCGCGGACCTCCAGGCCCACGCCGAGTCGGCGTTCAGCGGTGTGGCCGAGCAGCTCTCGGCCGCCGGCGCCTCTATGCGTGATGTGGTGAAGATCCGGATCTACGTGGCGGGCTTCGATCCGGCGGACTACGGGGTCATCAGCGCGGCGCGGCTGGCGGCTTTCCCCGAGGATGCCTGGCCGGTGAGCACCATGCTCGGGGTCAACTCGCTGGCGCGGGAGGAATTCCGGGTGGAGATCGAAGCGACCGCGGTCGTGGCGGCCCCGGGCGCCGATTTCGAGCTGACTCGTATCGGGCCGTCCCGTGGATTCAGCCAGGCAGTGGTCGCCCGGCATGGCACGATCCGGACGATCTGGATCGCCGGTCAGACCGGGCGTGGCGACGATTTGACGGCGCAGACCGGTGTCGTGTTCGACCGAGTCTCAGAACGCCTGGCGGACGCGGGCGCCACGATGGACGATGTCGTCAAGATCAACACTTACATCGTCGACTTTCGGCCCGATGAAGACATGCGTCCGTTCAGCCAGGGACGATCGTCGGTGTTCGGCGAGAACCCGCCGTCGAGCACGCTCGTCGGGATCGACCGTCTGGTCAATGACCGGATCCAGATCGAAGTGGACGCCGTGGCGGTGGTCGGGTCGAGCGGGCGCACCGAACGTCTGACCAAGGAGTTCCTCGACGGGGCCGGGAGCTTCACGCAGGTGGTAACGGCGCGAGGTGACGGCGCCAAGACTATCTACGTGTCCGGGCAGGTCGGGCGCGCCGGCGAGCCGCTCGAGATGCAGGCGCAGCAGGCGTTCGCCGGGATGAAACGCCGTCTCGCGGCGGCTGGCGCCACACCAGCCGACCTGGTCAAGGTGATCTACTACCTGCCTGGCTACTCTCCGGGCAACACCGGCATCGCCGCCGCCCGCGAGGCGAACGCGTTCCCGACCGAGAATCTGCCCGCGTCGACGCTGCTCGGGATTCAGTCGCTCTACTCGGAGACCGCGCTGTTCGAGTACGAGGGTATCGCCGTCGTGCAACCCTAGGCGATTGCGCAATAGCGATGAGAGCCGGTTTTCGGAGCGCGGCGCCCGGCTGGCAAGGCGCGACGAGGGAGCAGGCCACCGTGCTGCGGCGTCCGTCGCCGCTGGCGCCGCCGCTTCCGGGTGAAACCATCGAGTATTGAGGAGTGCCTGTATCGACGAGTCGGGTGCACTGATTTCCGGTGGGGTGCGCGACCACGTGCCCTCACGGCTCGCGACGGTCAGGACCGTCGTAGATCCAGGGGCGGAGACGCCGATCTCTCTCTCTCATCGCCTCGGCGCTGTCGCGGTGCTCGAGCCGTTCATCGAGGGTCGCGTCCTTTCCCTGAAGCAGACTCCGGCGTCGGCGCGGATCGATCTGGAAAGGAAGCGGCGTCATGCCTGGACGCTCGATCACTTGTCTCGCCAGGTCCGCCGTCACTTCAATCTCGGGATTCGCCCTGACTCGGTTCGTGAGTCTGCTCACCACCTGTTCGTCAAGCATCACCGGCAGGAGACCGAAGTCGAAGCAGTCGTCATGGAACACCGGCCCGAAGCTCGGGGCGATAATCACGCGCATCCCGCACTCGAGGAGCCGGATGACCGCGAACGCCTGCTGGCTGCCCTGGCCGAAGTTCCGCCCGGCGATCAGGATCGAGGCCTCACGATACGGCGCCTTATTGAGGACGAAGTCCGGATTTTGGGTGCCGTCTGGACGATACCGAAAACCGTGGAACGCATGCTGACCGGTCCATGACCCGTCGTGCGGGTGAGGCTCGATCCGCACGGTGTCCGGATCCAGGTGTACGGCGTGCAGATCCGCGAGCTCGACCCCGACCGGGGCGATGAGCTCGCTCTCGAGGTTGGGTTGGCGGAAGGGCGCCGCGATGCCGGTATGTCGAACGAACCGCAGTGACGGTTGGGCCACGGCAGCGGGCGCCTCAGCGCTGCGGGTTACCCGAATCATAGATCCAGGGGCGCTCCTGCTCGTCCTGTTCCCGCTTCGCCCGGGCCGCCGGGAGGTGCGGCTCGATTTCCTCGAGATCGTGCAGGCCGTAAAGCAGCTTGTTCCGTACTCTGGGGTCGGTCTCGAACGGGATCGGGTCGCGTCCCGGCAGCTCGATCAGCTGCCGCTGCAGATCCACCTTCATCCGGACGCCGTGGTGCGACTCGACCCACTCCACGATCTCGTCGAGCGTCTCCCGGGGCAGCTCGATCGTCAACACGCCGTACTGTAGCGCGTTGGTCAGGAAGATCGGCCCGAAGCTCTCCCCGATGTAGACTCTGACGCCCCAGGCCGCGAGCGGTCGGGTGACCCCGGTGATCCGCGAGCTGCCGGTGGCATAGTTCTTACCGACGACCATGATCGAGGCGGTCCGGTACGCCTCCTGGTTGAACACGAAGTCCCGCCGCGGGGTTCCGTCCGCGTTGTAGCGGATGTTGGCGAACGCCGTGGCGCCCTGGTTGGAGCCCCCGCCGAGGCGGGGCGTGTCCAGCCCTTCGGTCAGGGCCGGCGCGATCACGTCGGTGCTGACGTTGTCGAACATGAACGGCGCCGCCAGGCCCTCGTGCACCTCGAAGCTCTGCCCGCCACGCTGCAGGACCTGTCTCATGCTCTGAGCCCTCTCTTACAGGAAGGTGCGCACGTCGGCGATGCTGCCAGCAATCGCCGAGGCGGCGACGGTCGTGGTGCTCGCCAGGATGGTGTTCGTTTCTCGTCCCTGACGGCCGATGTAGTTGCGATTCGAGTTCGAGACGCATCGGTGACCCGGCTCGACATAGTCGCCATTCGATCCGTAACACTTCGAGCAGCCGGACTCACGCCATTCGAAGCCCGCCGCCTTGAAGACGCGGTCCAGGCCCTCCGCTTCAGCCTGGGCCTTGACCGCGTTGGACCCCGGAACGACCCACGCCGATGTCAGGGTGGACGCGACCCGGCGTCCCTCGACGATGGCCGCCGCCGCGCGAAGGTCGCTGATCCGGCTATCGACACACGATCCGATGAACACCTCGTCGATCGGCGTTCCCAGGATCGGCTCACCCGGCGTGAGGCGGCTGTACTCGATCGCCTGCCGGTAGGTGGCTCGCTTGTTCGTGGGAGCCTGATCGGGATCCGGTATCCGTTCGTTGATTCCGATCGCGTGCTCGGGGTTGATGCCCCAGGTGACCTGCGGCTCCACCCCGGTCATATCGATCGTCTCCTCTCGATCGAACACCGCGTCGTCTTCGGTGGGGAGCGTGCGCCAGAACGCGACCGCTTGATCCCAGTAGCGCTGGGACGGGGCGAACTCCCGGCCCGCGAGGTACTCGTAGGTCGTATCGTCGGGACTGACCGTGCCCGTCGGGGAGGCCATCTCCACTGCCAGATTGCAGATGGAGAAGCGGGCCTCCTGCGACAGGGCCCGCACGATGGGACCGGCGTACTCCACCGCATAGCCGGTGCCCGAGTCGGTACCGAGCTGGGCGATCGTGCGAAGGATGACGTCCTTCGCCCGGATGCCCGGACCGAGTTGCCCCACGATGTTCACCCGCATCGTCTTTGGGCGGTGCCGGATGACCGTGCCGGTACGCAGGACGTTGCCCGAGTTCTCTCCGCCCCAGGAGATCAGGCCCATCGCGCCGTGCGTGCAGGTGTGGCTGTCACCGGCACAGAGCACCATGCCGGGCTGGCTCAGCCCGGTCTCGGGGCCGACCACGTGCATGATGCCAAAACGCGGATCGAACTGGCCGAAGGCCTTGGTGAAGCCCAGCTCTTTCATCTCATCGGCGAGCTCTTCATACGCCTGCCAGCCCGAACCCAGCGACTGGTCTGTGTACCGGTCCGGTGACGTGGAGACCGTGTGGTCTGGCACGTTGTAGAAGATCTCGGGATTCTGGAGCTCGACGCCTTCCCGGACCAGCCGCATGACCTGGTTGGGACTCCCGTCGATGCAGCGGTCCACCTGGAGCAGATCGGTCTCGCCCCCGAGGTTGGCGACGACGTGCGCATCCCAGATCTTCTCGAACATGGTCCCGCGACGCCCCTGCGTCTGGAGTCGCGCGAACAGGGACCTGGGGTAGGCCGAGACGAGAATCCCGGCACCGACCGACGTTCTGATGAAGTCGCGTCTCTTCATGCTGCTTCCTCGTTTTCATGGGGCTTCGCCCCAGTCCCCACGCGGGCCTAGTGGAGCCCCTTCGCTCCACTGGCCGCCGGCAGTCCCGCTGAAACTCAATGCGGGACTGCTGAGCAGTTCTGTCCGTACCTTGTCAGGACTGCCTGACGCTGGGGCGCGCTGTGCGCGCCCGGCAGGCGCTTAGTTCCAGCAGCCTGCGAAGCGCATCCGTCAGTCCTGGACCCCGGCCGCCGCATCGCGCGCGAGCGCCCCGCTGAGCGCGCCCACGATGGAGTAGTTGCCTTCGTGGCACGCGTATTCGAGGATGGTCTCCGGGCTCTCGATCGTCGTGAGGGGGATGGAGCCCGTCCACGGCCTCGTGTACAGGCCAGGGTCGTCGATCGTGAACTGATATTCGATGAAGTCGTCGCTGACCCGGGTGAAGCGTTCGGTCAAGCGCAGCGCCCGGCTGGCCCCGCTGTAGGTCCCCGCGCCGCCGCCGCCATGCGGAATCAGGTTGAATTCCTGGCCGACAAAGCGCGCTGTCTCGACGACCAGCGTATCGCCGTCCCAGTGCGCGCGCGCGTCGCCGTTCCACTGCCGGAGATCGTCGGGGAGCGGCGGGCGCCCGTCCAGCGGAATGATCCGCGCGTCATGAATCATCTCGTAGACGATCACGACGTGATCCGGCGTCTGCAAGATGTTGTAGTTGTTGTTGTACAGCCTCGGGAACATCGCGTCGGGCAACCCGCGCGAGATGCAGCGCATCCAGACCGTCACGTCCTCGACCCACGCGCCCGGTCTCGGCTCGTCCATCGACAGACCACGGCGAGCCTCGCGCCTGGCGTCCAATCTCGCCTGGGCGGCAGGGGTCAGGGGCGGCAGCCTGCCATCCGGTGGATCCACCACGATGTGCGTCACCTCGATCGGCGGACGGGAGCGTCCGCCGCGTACGCCCTCACCCCAGACGTTCGTGTCGTAGCCCAGGCCGCGGGCGCCGCTTCGGGCAAAGGCCTCCCTTCGCCGCTGCAGCTCCTGCCGGTCTTCCTCGGTCTGTCGCTGCATGGGGACGGCGTTCCAGGCGGTGTTGTTCCAGATGCCCTGGAGGTCCGGGTCACCCCACGGGGTTCGCGGGTGACTCCAGCCTTCCTGAACGGCCGCCGCCAGGGGGCCCGTCGGTTGCCCCGCCGCCGCGCCGGCGCCCAGCAGCAGCGCGACGCCCATGATCACAGAGCGAACCGCGACGCGATCTCCGCAGTGCATCCTGAACCTCCTTCTGGCAAGCAGCCCATG
>JASLOY010000359.1 GCA_030745255.1 Vicinamibacterales bacterium | reverse complement strand
CAGACATCCGCGCTCGAAGCAGCCCCGGCACGGAAATCGCCGCGATGATCCCGATGATCGCGACGACAATTAGCAACTCGATCAGCGTGAACCCCTTTCTATTTCCAACCGTCATGGCACGTCTCCCTCTCTCTGCGGCTATCGTCCGACCCGTGGTCGAGATCCAAAGGCACCGGCGGACGCCCTCACTGGTCGGCACCCTTCCTGGAACAAGAACGTGCAAGCGCGGATCCAACTGACGTCGCGAGGTCCGTTATCGGCGGTTATGTCTCTGAATAAAGAGTTTACATGACCACTTGCGGGAAGACCACCACTCCCGGGCATCGCGACGCGCATTGTCAGAGACCAGAAATGACAACCGGCGACATGCCCTTCCTACCGGGTCGACGCGCTACCCGAGATGGTACTTCTTGAGGTAATAGCGGAACGATCGGAAACTCATCCCGAGCAGCCCAGCGGCCCGCACCTTGACGCCTCCGGCCTGCTCGAGCGCCTGAGCGAGATACTCGCGCTCGATGCTCTGGACGTGCTGCTCGAGCACGAACCCGGACTCGGGCAGTCGATCGCCTCCCCCCGAGGCCCGTTCGGGAGCGACGGACGCTGCGGGAGCGTCGGTCACGAGATGCTGGACCGCACGTCGGTCCTGCCCGGGACCGTGGCTGAGGTCGAGTCTTTCCAGCTGCACCGTGTCCTCCACCTCGAGCGCCACCGCCCGCTCGATAACGTTCTCGAGTTCGCGGACGTTCCCGGGCCACGGAAAGATCTTCAGTG
Organism: Vicinamibacterales bacterium; assembly: GCA_030745255.1. Taxonomy (GTDB): domain Bacteria; phylum Acidobacteriota; class Vicinamibacteria; order Vicinamibacterales; family UBA8438; genus NP936. The sequence goes on along the minus strand of JASLOY010000359.1, from coordinate 3,788 downwards.
CGCGCTCTGCGTTCGTGGACAGCCCCTTGAGCGCCGTTCCCATTTGCTGGTTGAATTTCTCCACGAAGTGCTTCGCCAGCAGCAGAATATCTTCCTTGCGCTCCCTCAGCGGCGGCACGTCGATGTTGATGACGTTCACGCGATAGAACAGGTCGCGCCGGAAGTCGTTGGACTCGACCATCTTCGCCAGGTCCTGGTTGGTGGCCGCGATCACCCGCACATCAGCGTCCTTCTCTTCGGTCCCACCGACACGGCGATACTTTCGCTCCTGCAGAAACCGCAGCAGCTTCACCTGCATCATCTGGCTCATCTCGCCGATTTCGTCGAGAAAGATGGTGCCTCGCTCTGCCGCTTCGACCAACCCCTGCTTGCTCGCGTCGGCGCTGGTGAACGCCCCTTTCTCGTGACCGAACAGCTCGGACTCGAGCAACGTCTCCGGTAGCGCTCCGCAGTTGAGCGGCACGAATCGGCGCGCCGCCCGCTTGGACTGGCTATGAATGGCACGCGCGACCAGTTCCTTGCCGGTGCCCGATTCTCCGGTGATCAGGATGGTGCTGTTGGTGGGCGCCACACGCGTGATCCGCTTCCTGACCTCCTCGATCTGCCGACTGTCGCCAACGATGTCGTACAGGTGGAGACGGCGCTGCTCCAGCGCCTCGCGCACTTTCTGCTTGAGCTGATCATTGTCGAACGGCTTGTCGAGGTAGTCTTTCGCACCCAACCGCAGCGCCTCGACCGCCGAGTCACTGGACTTGAACGCCGTCATCATGATGCCAACGATGTCCTGGCGAATCGCCTTGGCCTCCCGAAGCACATCGACCCCGCTCATGTCTGGCATCCTGATGTCGGAGATGAGCACGTCTACCGGTCGGCGACGCAGGATGTCGACGGCCGCCTTGCCGCAGTCCGCCACGACCACGTCGTGGCCTTCCTTCGTCAGCATAATGGAGAGCATCTCGCGCATTGAGCGCTCGTCATCGACGACCAGAATGGTGCCAGTCGCCGTGTTCGTCTCCTTGGTCGTACCCGTTGCCATCAAAAAACTCCTTGCCTACTGCACGCCGGTCGGCGGGCGGTGAGCCGTCGACGGGGCCGCAGTTAGCGCCGGGAGGCAAACGCGAACTGTCGTGCCAGTGTCTGGCACGGAGGTCACCTGCATCTCGCCGCCGTGGTCGCTCACGATTCGGTGCACAATGGCGAGGCCGAGACCGGTGCCCTGGGCAAATGTTCCGTGGAACGGCTGCAGCATGCTGTCGAGCTCGTCGGCTGGCATCCCGACACCCTCATCGCGAACGCTCAGTGTCACGGCGTCCACCGCCCCAACCTGAGCTTCGAGCACCAGAATGCCGCCACCGGACATCGCCCGGAGCCCGTTGGTCGCGAGATTCCATACGACCTGCCGAATCTGGTCCTCGTCCGCCTCGACCCACACCGGCCCCTCGGGAGCATGCACCTTGACCTGATGCCGCTCGCCAAACTCCGGGCCATGGCGAAGGAGCAGCGCGGTGTCTTTGACCACCCGGCCCAGGTCGAAACGTCGGCTGGCGATCTCTTGCGGGCGCGCATACGCAAGGAACGACTTGATGGTGTCATTCAACCGGCCCGACTCACGCAATACGATGTCCATCAACTGAGCCTGCTCGGCACTCAACGGCAGCTCCTGACGCAGAATTTGGATCGAGCCCGACATGGAGGCCAGCGGGTTGCGGATCTCGTGCGCGATCCCGGCGGCCATCTCGCCCACTGCCGCGAGTCGCTCCTGCGTGGCGGCCTTGCGCTGCAACCGACGGGTCTCGGTGATGTCCTGGAACATGAACAGGAACCCGGTCCGACCGTCCGGTGTGATGAGCGGCGCAGCGCTGAGTCCGAGCTCGATCTGCCGACCACCCGGCTTGGTGAACCGCAAGTCCGCCCGCCGACTGCCCTTCACCGTCCCCTGGAGCGCTTTCTCGAACGCCGGCGGACACTGGAGCAGCTCGTAGACCCGCTCACCCAGAACGTCCTCACTCGCCAGACCTGTGATGTGTACCGCCGCCCCGTTGAAGGTCAGCACATGCCCGCGCTGATCCGTGGTCGCCAGCCCGCTGGTCAGGCTCTCGATGACATGCTGATTGAACGCCTGCAGGTCGGCAATCTCGGTCGACGCTCTAGCCAGACTTGCATCGGCCGAGCGCACACGCTCGGCGAGATAGCCGCTGAGCACCGCTACGGCCAGGAACCCGAAGATGTCGAGGCCTGCCATGTAGAACGCAAGCGTCGTCGGCGGAAGAGGCAACCGGCCGATCGCGGGCCACTGGGTCACGAGGAAGTCGAACACGCCCTGATACTGCCCGACCACCACGGTGAAATAGAGCAACGCGCTCAGCGAGCCGACCAGGAGCCCACCCCGCCGGAACTGCAGTATGCTGGCGCCGATGATTGGCAGGGCATACAGGGTCGAGAAGTAGCTGGACACCCCGCCGGTGAGCAGCACCACCGCCGAGATCACGACGGCGTCGGTCGCCAGCTGCAGGTCGATGAGCCAGCGACAGCGCTCGACCCGCGCGCGCATCAGCAGAAACGTGGCGGTCAGCGCGTAACTGAACCCGACGAGGAAGAAGAACGGTGTGACAGGCCAGAGGCCAGGCGTGCGGAGTTGTACCAATGCGCCAGATCCGAGTAGGATCGTGACCGTCACGACCCGCACGGCGGCGAGCCACAGCAGCTTCCGTCGCAGTGGCGATCTGACCTGTCTGGACGAGTCCGTCATCCCCGCACCATCACGATCGACCTGACGGCCCTGACCGGGTCGGCTGACAAAGGTGGCGAAGCCTGCCTGCTTCACCTGCCTCCTCCCTCCCTTCTCCCTCGGGCAACGTCCCCCTACCCCGCCATTCGGCTGATCAGGTCGAAGATCGGCAGATACATCGCGATGACAATGCCGCCTACAACCACCCCCAGAAAAGCGATCATGATCGGCTCGAGCAGCGTCAGCATGCCTGCCACCGCCGTATCGACCTCATCCTCGTAGAAGTCGGCGATCTTGCTGAGCATGGTGTCCAGCGCGCCGGTCGCCTCGCCGACGTTGATCATCTGCGTCACCATCGGCGGGAAGACATCCGTATCCCGGAGCGGTCCAGACACCGTCTCACCCCGCTCGATCGCTCCCCGAGTCACCATGACGGCGTCCTCGATAATGGCGTTGCCGGCGGTACGGGCCGTAATCTGGAGCCCTTCGAGAATCGGCACCCCGGAGCCGAGCAGGGTCGCCAGGGTCCGGCAGAAACGGGCGACAGCCACCTTGCGGATAATCACACCCAGCACCGGCACCTTGAGCAAGGCGCCGTCAACGACCCGACGCCCCTTCTGGGTCGCATAAAACTGCCGAAACGCGAAGACGGCCGCAATCCCGCCGACTACGACGAACGGCATGAAGGTCACCAGCGAGTTGCTGAGCCAGATGACCACGCGCGTAGGGAGCGGCAGGGTGGCACCCAGTCCGGCGAACAGGTTGGCGAATGTCGGAATGACCTTCCAGAGAATCGCGGCCACCACGATGGCGGCAATCGACATGACCGCGATCGGGTAGGTCATGGCGGACTTGACCTGCGCCTTGAGCTTGACGTTCTTTTCGATATAGGTGGCGAGCCGTTTCAGTATCGTGTCGAGGATGCCCCCGGCCTCGCCGGCCGCCACCAGCCCCATGTCCGGATCCCCCACGACGGCTGCCCACGAGCCCGCCGACGTCGCCCCGGCCATGAGGGCCATGGCCAGAGAACGCGCCCCGGGACCGGAGACCCCGAGGCTGC
>JASLOY010000358.1 GCA_030745255.1 Vicinamibacterales bacterium | reverse complement strand
TGGGTCGATGCGCTCTTCGCGGCCCCCGGAAATGCCGGAACGTCCCGGGTCGCGACCAACCTCTCGAACCTCCGCGCGACCGACCTCGACGGCATCGTCGCCGCGGCCCCCGCGTATCACTGGACTGGCATCACGGCCGGGTTCGTGCAGAACCAGCAGGCGATCTACCCGACGGGTGACCTCGACTCGCCCGTCTTGACGCCCGACACGCTCGAGCTGCTCGGCACGAGCATCCTCGCGGCGTGCGACGACGACGACGGTGTCGTCGACGGCACGATGACCGATCCGCGCCAGTGTGCGTTCACGCCCGCGGCCCTGCCCCGTTGCCCTGGTGATGAGACGGCGGCTGGCTGCGTGACGGCGGAGCAGCTCGCGGCCATCGAGCGCGTCTACGAGGGCCCGACCGCGAACGGCGCTTCGCTCTATCACGGTTTCAACTACGGCGGCGAGAACGACCCCGGCGGGTGGGACTCGTGGGTCGTGGCCAGCGAGGCGCGTCGCGCCACCGGCATACCGAACGCCCAGTACGGGTTCGGGACGGAGCTGTTCAAGTACTTCGTCTTCGGCGACCCGGAGTGGGACTACACCACGTACGATTTCTCCACCTGGGCCGAGGACACCGCGCCCACGGCGGCCATCCTGAACGCGACCAGCACCGACCTGAGCGCGTTCCATGACGGCGACGGGAAGATCATCTACTGGACCGGCTGGTCGGATCTGGCGCTTGCGCCCGAGGGGACCATCGACTATTACGAGCAGCTCCGAGCCGGCGATCCCTCGGCCCGCGACTACGCCCGTCTCTACATGCTGCCGGGGGTGCTGCACTGCGCCGGTGGTCCGGGGCCCGACCGCGTCGACTGGGTGGAGGCGATCCGCGCCTGGGTCGAGGACGGCCGCGCGCCCGAGCGCCTGGTGGCCGCCAAGCTCGACGCGGCAGGCAACCCGACGCTTACCCGTCCGGTGTGTCCGTATCCGCAGGTGGCGGAGTACGACGGCAGCGGTGACGTGAACGAAGAGCACAGCTTCCGCTGCGTGACGCCCTAGCAACCCGTGGCAAAGGCCCCGCTCCGCGCCCGCGAGGCGCGCATTGTCGCGCGCCTGGCTTCGTCGGTCACTGCCCGCCTGGCTGCTCCCTCCTCGCGCCTCGCCAGACGAGCGCATCGACAGGCAACTGGCCCTTTGTGTCCTTCAGCAGCCTGCCAGGGCACGAGCAGGCCGCTCAGCTAGGGCGGCTAGCTCAGCGGCCGGGTACGCGTGGCGCGTCGTTTCGGTAGACCCGTCCCCCGCGCATCACGAAGACGACCCGTCCCAGCGCAGCGGGTTCGGTGCGTGGGTCGCCGTCGAGCGCGATGATGTCCGCCTCGAACCCGGTCGCGATCGATCCGATCCGATCCTCCATGCCCAGCGACTCGGCGGCGAGCGAGGTCGCCGAGCTCACGGCGTCTATCGGATCCTGACCGCCCTCGAGCACGTAGGCCACCAGCTCGTCGGTGTTCGCGCCGTGGCTGCCCGCGTTGGCATCGGTGCTGTAGACGATCCGCACGCCCGGGGTGGCCACCGCCTGCTTGAAGAATTCGAGGGCGCCCGGCCGGGCCGCCTGGAGGTTGGCAAAGCCCTCCATCGTGTACCCGCCGACGCCGGCGTAGCGGTCCCCCCGCTCGGCGTAGTTGCTGAAAAGCAGGTTGATCTGGTTGCCGAGATACATCCCGCTGTCGACGAACACCTGGACATCCCCCGGTTCGAGCATCCAGCCGTGCTCGACCTGGGTGCACCCGGCGTCGGCGACCATCCGCAGCGCGTCGGACCGATGCAGGTGGACGACCGACCGCAGACTTTGAGCGGTCGCCTCCCCGCAGGCGGCCTCGAGCTGGGCGGCAGTCATGTTGGTGACGCCGCCAAACCGGATGCTGGTCGACGCGAAGACCTTGATGACGTCAGCGCCGGCGGCGGCGCGGCCGCGCACATAGGCCCGGATCTCGTCCGGTGTGCCGGTGCGCTCGTTCACGGCGCCAAGCGACGACAGCAGCCGAGGGCCCGGGATCTCACCGCGGTCGATCCACGCGCGCAGCTCGGCGTCCCGCGGCGAGCCCAGGCTTTGCATGGTGGTGATTCCGTTCATCAGCGTCCGGAACGCGTTCTCGGCCCCGTGCAGCGTCGTGTGGGCGACGCTGGGGTCGTTCTCCTGGCGGTGCACCTTGCCGTCGACGTCGAAGTGGTTGCCGATGTGCACGTGGGTGTCGATGTAGCCGGGAAGCACCGTCAGGGCGGTCAGGTCATAGATGCGCTCCCCACTGCCCGTGCCGCGCGGCGCGATCTCGGCGATGCGTCCGTCACGCACCACCAGATCGCGGTCTTCGAGCACCTCTCCGCGCCCGTCCAGGACGCGCGACGCGCGGAGCACCAACGTCTCGTCCGACGGTGGGCCCTGCGCGCGGCCGGCCGTCGGCCAGGCGACGACCAGCGCCGCCACCAGGGCGACGGGCAGCCGGGCGGACGAACAGCGAGTGACAGTCTCGTGCATGGTTCGGCTCCAGATGAGGTGGGCCAGTCAACGTGTCCTATCGCGGCGTCCAGAGGAACACCTGCCGGTTCCTCGAGGGGTCCGATTCACCGACGATGACTCCGCTTCTCACACCGGCAATGCGGTTGTAGGGTGTGGCGAAGGCATATGTGCTCGCGGCAACGGCCAACACGCCCGCGATGGCGATACCAGCGATTCTCGTCTTGCTTGCGATGAAGTCTCCTGAGCGTGGCGCGAGTGTACCTCAGAGCGGCCGTCACCGCGACGACTCGGTGCAGCGGTTTATCGACACGTTCAACGACGGCCGTTCGGCCCGGCCCACGTTCGCTGCGGGGTCGGTTGGTTCGCCGGCCGAACCGCATCGGTTTGCGGTAGGCTAGGGGTCTCGGAACGAACCGGGTTTGGGCAGAAGGCTGGCCCTGCGCGGCAGCCGAAGCCCGCACAGAGCCACGCGCTCGCAGTCTCGAGAAGAACGCCGGAGGAGGGGTGAGGATGAGTGCAGAGCAAGGAACCGCAGGCAGGTCATCAAAGGTCAGGAAGCTGCTACTGGGTGCCGCGGCGACGCTCGCCTTCGTGGTCGTGGCGGGGGGCGTGGCCTGGACCGTCACCTGTCCTTGCGAGACCACCCCGGGATTCGTGCTGCTGGGTGAGACGCACGCTGACCCGGTCACCGACTGGAGCTTCGCGAACGACGTCTCGCTGTGCCAGATCCAGATCGGCATCTTGGGCCGACCCCATGCGGTGAACGTGAACTGCATGCCGACGCCGGAAGGCGATCTCTTCATCAGCTGTTCCTTCGGCGAGAACAAGTACTGGTGTCCTCGGGTGGGAACGGACCATGCCGGCCGCCTGCGCCTCGACGGCGTCGTCTATCCCGTCACGCTGAACCGGGTCACCGACGCGGCCGCGCTCGACCGCGCCTGGACGGCGCGAATTCAGAAGCTGCAGAACCCGGCGGTGCAGGCACGGCAGCCCGGCGGCGGTGGGCAGCCGCCTCCGCTCGATGCGGCGCGACCCGACAGCTGGTGGTCATTCCGCGTCGTGTCGAGAACGTAGCCGGGCGATGGAACCGGCGCGCCGCCCGGGCGCCCGGCTGCCGTGTCCTGGCGGAGATTCTGAAGCACAATCAAGTTGACGAGAAGAGGGCGTGACGATCCGCCGATGGCCCGGTGTGCCTTATCGTTCAGTAGGCAACCGTCACCTCTCCGCGCGACTGATGATTGCGGACGGAAGACCGTTTCCGTCTTAGCCCTGTCACGGGCTCGTCATCCGCCCACTCTTCCGCCAGCGCCTCAGTTTGACAATGCCCGCCAAGGGGTTGATATGGCATGATCGCCCCGACATAATCAGTTCTGTAGAGCCGGACCGGGTTGCCGTCCGGAGTCCATTGCAACGGTCACCGTCGCGAGAGTCACAGCATGTGGTGGAACGCTGGACGGGATCTCCGGACGCGATTCGCTGCCCGCCTCGCCGCGCTCGCCCTGTTCTTCTTCCCAGCGCACTTGCTGGCCCAGCCAACGGAACGGGAACCGGCATGACAGTACAACGTCGCCATTCAACAAGACGGGAACTGGGAGTTCTTCCTTCCGAACGAGGAATCCGCGCCTCACCGCATCCGGCGCGATCAGCTTGGGCCGATCGCGCTCTATTGGGGTGCGCCGCCATCGGACGGGGCTTGGTCCGAGGTGGTGTTCCTCCGGACGGCCTACCGCAGCGACCAGCCGGTCTCCCTGCACCGCAACGGTGTGCTGTCGATCATGATCGATCTGTGGGGTGAGTTCTACGAAGTGCTTCCGCCGACTGGTGCCGCACTCTATGGGCAGTTCCACAGCGCGCGGCCAGCGAACCCGCGCCAGGAGCAGTGGCTGCCGTTCGTGCGCTGGCACCAGACGGACCTGTGGTTTCCGAATGTCGGCACCTACGACTTCATGCGCGCCGTTACCACGCAGGGCAGCAGCCGGCAGCCCGCTGCCGAGCGTCTTGTGAGGCGTCAAATAGAAGTGGACCAAGTGAGGCTCTGAATTAAGAGAGACTTTGC
>JASLOY010000357.1:275-4567 GCA_030745255.1 Vicinamibacterales bacterium | reverse complement strand
ACCCTCAACGAGACGATACACCGTGACTATCCGGACGTGATGACCATCGCCGAAGAGTCCACGGCCTGGCCGGGCGTGTCACGGCCCACAGAGACCGGCGGGCTCGGGTTCAGCCTCAAGTGGAACATGGGGTGGATGCACGACACGCTCTCGTTCGTCGCGAGGGACCCGGGAATCCGTTCTTGTCACATCGACGAGCTGACTTTCAGCCTGGTCTACGCTTTTTCCGAACACTTCGTGTTGCCGCTCTCGCACGATGAGGTGGTGCACGAGAAGCGCGCGATTGTCGGCAAGATGCCGGGCGACGACTGGCATCAGCTGGCCAACACGCGGCTACTCTACGGGTATCTGTACGGACATCCGGGGAAGAAGCTGCTGTTCATGGGCAACGAGATTGGCCAGCGGAAGGAATGGGACCATGACGGCAGCGTTGACTGGCCCCTGACTGATGCACCGCTCCACGCGGGGCTCCAGCACTGGGTGCGAGACCTGAACGACATCTATCGCTCAGACGCGCGTCTCCATGCGCTCGATGCCGAGCCCGACGGCTTTGACTGGGTCGAGCATGCCGACCGGAGCGCCGGCATCATCAGCTTTCTCCGGCGCGACCGGAGTGTTCGCTGGCCGCTGCTCTTCGTCTGCAACTTCGGAGCGGTCGCGTGCTATCGGCATCGCGTCGGGGTGCCGGTCGGCGGCTGGTGGGCCGAGCGGCTGAACAGCGACGCGAGCTGTTATGGCGGCCGTGGGCAGGGCAATCTAGGTGGTGTCGAGGCAGATAGGGTTCCGAGACATGGGTACCCGCACTCACTCGAGGTCACCGTGCCGCCGCTTGCCACCCTTGTGCTCGAGTCCGCCGGGCAGTCGGCCACGCTCGCGCATGGCGTTGCCGAGGGTCCGTCACTATACTGCGCCAGATGACTTCCACGAAGGCCATCCTCGTCCCGATCGACTTCAGTGACACGTCAGCCCAGGCGCTGCACTACGCGAAGGAGTTCGCGCGACGATTCGAGAAGGGGTTGCACCTGCTGCATGTGGTGTCCGATGCGGACGTCAGCCCCGGCACCGAGGCGTTCTGGGGGTTCTCAGACAAAGAGGTCCAGAGACGGTGGATCGAGGTGGCGACGGCAAAGCTCGAGGGACATTGTTCGGACCGGGAGCAGGCCGCGTTTGGCCTCCGCACGGCGGTCGAAGTCGGCACGCCGTTCGTCGAGATCATCCGCTATGCTCGGACTCACGAGATCGACCTGATCGTCATGGGGACGCATGGACGGGGCGCCGTCAAGCACCTGCTGATGGGCAGCGTCGCCGAACAGGTCGTCCGGCAGGCGCCCTGCGCGGTGCTGACGGTCCGCCATCCATCGCACAAGTTCGAGAAGCCCTGACCGCAAGCTCGGCTGTCGAACAGGAAAGTTGCCACGAGTGTCGTTTGAGGTTCGAGTGGGAGATGTGATGAAGCAGATGATCCGCTGCACCCTGACTGCTGCCCTCGTCTTGCTCGGCATCGGGCACCCCGTTGCCCAGACCGCGACCGTGTCAGGAGACCTCCTGGCCGACTGGCGGCAGCAGAAGCGTACGATGATGAGCATTGCGGAGGCGATGCCAGAGGCGACGTTCGATTTCAAGCCGACGCCGGCGCAGCGCACCTACGCCGAGCAAATCCTGCACATCGCCGGTGCCAACGTGTTTCTCATGCAGCATCTCGGTGGCGCCACTGAGGCGCCGGATGTGGACACGACCGACTTCACGGTGTTCGGATTGACCGCTACCGACAAGGCCGACGTGCTCTCGGCGCTTGCCGACGGGTATGACTATGGCATCGCCGTGCTCGAGGAGCTCTCCGACGAACAGTTGCTCGAGACCATTGCCGGTCCCCCCTATCTGGGCAATGTCACCCGTGTGAAGATGGCCTACTTCACCCTGAGCCACGCCATGGACATCTACGGCCAGATGGCGGTCTATCTTAGGCTCAACGGTGTGACACCACCCGCCAGTCGTCGCGGCGGGGTGTAGGAGAGGGCGCGGCGCGGATGTGGCAGTCGGCGAAATCCGGCGCTCGCTTTGGCTGGTTTTGTGGCGCAGGCCTTCAGGCCTGCGAGGCAAGGCTGAAGCCTTGCCCGAATTCTTCGACGACGTTGCGGAGGGGGTGGCCGTTCAGCGCAGGAGGCCGCGACCAGCAGTCGGGCCGTGGTTCCGCGATGCGGCCGGCTGCTCGCAGACGACCGCACGCGTGCCGGACACGTGCACTCGGTGGCTGCGTTCGTCGTCCACCACGTCGAGGGTCACCCGAAACCCGGACATGATGATCTGAGCGTAAGAGCGGCCCGGTTCCGGGCAGCCTAGGCTCGCGTCTCGCCAGTCGACGGCCGTCACCTCGTCCAGGGCGATTGTCTCTTCGTCAACGCCGAGGTGCTCGCTCAGCGTCCGGATCGCCAGCCGGACCGCCTCCGTCTCGGCGTCGTCCTGACCGGCGCCGGCCCCGATCACCCCCGCACAGAGGATCAGCATCGCGAGCACACCCACCCGAACACGGTGGCGTCCCATCCAGTCCAGCGTAGCACAATGGGGACTGGTAAGATCGGTTCTGTTTCCGAGGTTCCAACATGACACAGACATCCACGCCACCCCTGTGGAAGCCGAGCCGCCGGATGTTTCTTCAGGCGCTCCCGCTGCTCGGCGTGGCTCCCTCGCTGGCCGCGGCGGCTCCCTCGACGGCGCGTGTGCTGCAGCGGGCAGCGGCCGCGAACCGCGGGCTTCGTATCAGCGGCATGGAGCTGATTGTCGTGCGTGCCACGATGCGGACGACTTGGCTGTTTGTGCGGCTGTCGACCAACCAGGGTCTCACCGGACTGGGTGAGGCGTCGCTCGGCCGCCGCACCGAGTTGCCCGAGCTCACGCCGTTCTTCGAGCTGATCCGTGATGAGTCGCCGTTCCAGATCGAACAGTATCGGCAGCGGGGCTGGGCCCGGGCGTCGTCCGGGGACAGGGTGCAGGCAACTGCGTTCAGCGCGCTCGAGCAGGCGCAGTGGGATCTGGTCGGCAAGGCGCTCGGCGCACCGGTGAGCGATCTGTTCGGCGGCCGCCTCCGAGACACGCTGCCGGTCTACGCCAACATCAACCGCGCGACGGCAAATCGGATGCCCGGCGGGTTCGCCGCCAATGCGCGGGCGGCGGCCGAGGAGGGATTTGAGGCTATCAAAGCTGCGCCGTTCGATGGCTTTCCCCCCCTCACGCGGCCAGCGACCGAAGTGGCGGCGGCCGCAGATCTCGGCGTGGCGTGTGTGGCAGCGATGCGTGAGGTCGTTGGGCCGGGCGTCGCCATCAAGATCGACGCGCACAGCAACTTCGACGTGCCGTTGTCGATCGAGGTGGCGCGTCGTCTCGAGCCGCAGCGGTTGTCCTGGTACGAAGAGCCGATCCCGCCGCAACAGGTCGACGACACCAAGACGATTCACGACGCCATCGAGCAGCGGATGGCCGGCGGCGAGTTTCTGTTCGGCATCGCCGGGTTCGCACCGCTCTGCGAGCAACGCGCCGTCGACGTGGTGATGCCAGACGTCAAACACTGCGGCGGCCTCACCGAGGCACGCCGGATCGCCGCTGTCGCCGACCTGTACGGCGTGGCGGTGTCTCCGCACAATCCGAGCGGTCCGGTGGCCACGGCGGCCAGCGTCCAGCTCTGCGCCGCCATGTCGAACTTCGACATCCTCGAATTCCAGTGGGGCGAGGTTGCCTGGCGCGGCGATCTCCTCGAACCGCCAGAACGCTTCGAGGAGGGGCAGATCCGTGTCTCCGATGCCACCGGATTTGGTGTCGAGCTCAACGACGCCGTCGCCCGCGAACACGCCTGACTCCATGCCGCCCTCAGCCACCGAGTCCGTCCGCGTCGGGTTGCGGACTGCGCGCCTCCCGGTGGCGCTCGATCTGCTGATCCTGGCGCTCCCCGCCTGGATCCTGGGCGTCGTCCTGGTGGGTGGCTTCGACCGTGTCTGGATCGCGGAGCACCACGTTGCCGAGCCGTTGCTCGCGCTGCTGCTGGCGGTGCCGCTTCGGGTCGTGCTCGGTGGGGCGGGACTGCTGGCCGGCCCCTGGTCTGTCGTTGCGAGCCGCGTCGGTGCGTCGGCTGAGAGATGGGGTCTGCGTGGCCACAGAGTTGTCGACGTTGTGCTGGTGCTCTTCATCACGCGGATTCCAGAGCTCGCCGTGGCGTTCCTGGCCAACGTGATCTTCCCGGCGAATCGGCTGCGTGGTTTCTCCATGCCGTTCGAGGTGGAGAAGTTCGCCGAGATCTTTGC
>JASLOY010000357.1:0-265 GCA_030745255.1 Vicinamibacterales bacterium | reverse complement strand
GCGTGGGACTCGGGGTGGTATTTCAACGTCGCGCGCAACGGCTACTACACGAGCAGCTTCGGGCAGAGCGACGTGCCGTTCTTTCCGCTCTATCCGGTGCTGATGAAGCTCGTTGCCTGGCCGTTCAGCGAGCGGGTCGACCGGGCGATCTGGGTCGCCGGTATCCTGATTTCATGTGCCGCGCTGGTCGGTGCGATGTTCGCCTTGTATCGGTTGGCCGAAGAGTGGCTTGGCAGCCGAGCGGCGGCGCGACGGACCATCCTGT
>JASLOY010000356.1 GCA_030745255.1 Vicinamibacterales bacterium | reverse complement strand
AGGGTGTGACTCAGATCCTCTGAGTCAGACTGTCTGAATCCGATTCAGGCCCAGCATCGGGGCCTCGGGCCGTGCCGCCTGGAGACGTGGTCCTAGGTCGCCAGTGCATAGCCCGCGCTTGCCGCGCGCGTGGCTGACCCGTGTCATGATCGTGACCGGGTCTTGCGTGGCGTCCACGGCCAGCTCGATGAAGTCGTCGTGTTGGGTCGCCGACACCAGCCGCACCGACCCCGCCGGTGTCGAGAGCCGATACTGAAACCCTTCCACCTTGAGCACGGAGGCCACCTGCCGCGCGACGGGCGTTGCGGTGTCCTCGATGAATCGTCGCCCCTGCGCTTCGGCCACGTCCGACCGAGCGCGGCGCTCACTGGCCTCTTGTCTGGCCCGCTCGATCGTGGCGAGCACGCGTTGACGGACCTCCGCAATCTCAGTCATCAATCATCAGTCTCCGTCCGACGTGGCGTCACGCCAGCCTCGTAGACGCGAACAAGCTCCACGAGCTTGTATCCGCGCGTCTGATAGGGGGGCACGATGCGTTCGGTGCGAAGATACTGCAGCATGCCCTCGTCGGCGTAGTCGGGTGGTCCGACGTCTTCGAGCTCGGACAGCGTACGCTCGAGGTCGCTCACGGTCATCACCGTCTCGGTGACCATCCGGGTGAACGGCAGCAGGCCCAGCACCCTGGCACGCACGGCACGGTCTCGGGTCCGGAACCCGACGAATAGCTCGTTGCTGATGAAGTTGTACTCGACGTCGGACCGGGACGACGGAACATCCTCGACACGCAGACGGGCCACCTGATCCAGACGCTGAAACGAGTCGATCAGGGTTTGCGTGAACGCGCCCTCACCAGACCAGTTGGTGGTGTCCAAATCCATATGCTCACAGAAGTCAGAAGACAGGAGGCAGAAGTCGGAAGGGGAGGAGCGGCCGACTGACGCCTCCGGCCGATTGGATCTGCGCTCGGCTCGCCGTACGGACGAGCAACTACTATCCTACGTCCGTTTGGCAGCCTGCAGCGATTCTGAGCGTGGACGCGAAGGCAAGGACCAGCACTACCGAATGACGGCGAAGCCATCCGACGTCATTCTGACTTCTGACTTCTGACTTCTAGCGTCGGTTACCAGCCACGACCTCGATGACACCGCGCATCATGCCGCGGTGCGGCACGCACACGTAGGTCTGGTTGCCAGGCTGGTCCGGAACATGGACCCGCAGCGTCGCTGACGCGTCGCCGTCGAGATAGGCGGTTTCGAGCTCCCACCCCTCGATAGCCAGATTATGCGTGATCCCGGGGTCGAGGTTTCGAAGAACGAAGCGCACCTCCTCTCCGGCGGCGAGCCGAATGGTCGGGTTGGGCACCGTGCCACCCTCGACATAGAAGGCCATGTCCCGCGCCACGAGCGTGATGTTCCGGACGGCCGCACGCGTGCTCACGCTCAGCGGCAGCAGGATGACCAGAGAGACAACCGCCACGGCTGCCACCAGGACTCCGGCCACTGCGCCCCCGGCACCCTGCCAGCGCCGTATTCGTCTTCGTCCAGGCTGCAAACGTCGATGTTGACGTCCCACCATGACTCTCGACCTCTCGTTGCGTCGCTGGCTGCTGAAGATCGTGGCGGCGCCTTCCGGCCACCGCCTGTCTCCCGCCTGCTGTCTCCCGTCTCCTAGAAGAGTCAACCGACGATCAGCCCCGTCACATACATGACCGCGACACCGGCGAACAGCCCACCGGCCACCGGCGCCGTCGCCACGTAGGCCGAGACCGACTCCTCGCCCACCACCTGACGGGTCAGCTGCACGACCACCTGTGCGATGGCGCCCGCGCCAATCGCCAGAAAGAGCACCGACCAAATCGGCGAATAGATCAGTCCGCCGACCATGGCGCCGGCAATCGTCGGCGCGCCGCCCAGCGCGCCCAGCCGTAGCAGCTGGCCGACACGCACCGGCTCCTTCGCCAGCGGCGCCACGATCGCCAGCCCCTCGGTGGTGTTGTGCAGGGTGAAGCCGACGATCAGCAACGTCCCCAGCGCCGCCTCACCCAGCGAAAATGCGGCCCCGATGGCCAGCCCCTCACCGAAGTTGTGCAGCCCGATGCCGGTCGCCACCAGCAGCGCCAGAATCCAGCCGCTCCCCACCGCCGCCCCGGCGTCGCGCCGCCGCGTGCGCAACCACCCGCCGACCATCTCGAGGCCGATGTAGGCCGCAAGCGCGCCGAACACGAACAGTGCTTCCCCCTGAAACGAGCTCGGCGCGCTGGCGGCCGCTTCGAGCCCGTCGTGCCCCGCCTCGATCAACAGGAACAACAGCAACCCGATCGTCAACGCCAGCATGAAATTGACAGTGGCCCGCCCGGCTCGCGACACGAGCGGCAGCCACAACAGCCCGATCGCCACCGGAATGACCCCCACATAGAGACCGATCAACGTAAAGATGCCAAAGAATCTGGCGTCCGGCGACGGCGTTTCGACGGCCACCGCTACCTCGTGGTCGAACGTCACCCCTGACGACGTCACGAGTCGTAGCGTGTGGGCGTCTCCCTCCACCCAGGGATAGGGAATCGTCAATGTCGCGCGGCCCAGATGCGCCAGCGTAGGGCCAGGCGCCGAGGTGAACGACCAGTACGCGTCGTCCACCTGAACCTGGGCAATCGTGACCGGATCGGGCCCGTCGTTGAGCACCACCGCCAAGACTCCGTCTGGACCGAGCTCGACCCGTTGAAACGCCAACGTCTCGACCGGCGGATACCCCTCGCCTCGCACCGCGTCGACCGGTCCAGACCAGACCAGCACTCCGAGCAGCCCGCCTAGCAGCACGAGCGGGAGAACCGCCAAGGCCAGAAGCACGGCGCCGCTGGGACGACGGACCCGACCAGTCTCAGCACCAGTGCGACGGGGGGGCTGGCTAAGTGGCACGGGTCCCCTCGGCCCTGAAGAGCCCCATCCATCCGAGCTCGGCGAATTCGGCCTGATGGCCGTGAAACATGAAGTCGCCCGGATAGCGGAACGTCGTCTCGAGAATCGCCCGTTCGCCCTGACACAGCATGATGGTGTCGGTCGACTCGGTCGTGGTCAGCGATGTGCCCGTTCGGAACACGTCGAAGAACATCCCGTGCAGGTGCAGGCTGTTGATCAGGTCGAACTCCGTCATGTTGACCACATACATCCTCACGAGCTGACCGACCGCGACGCGAATCGGCTCCTGGAGATAGAAGCTGGCGACGGTATTGGCGGCGTAGAACTCGTTTTCGGCGTCGAAGTTGGTGTCGAATCCGTTCAGCACCATCACCAGCTCATCGGCCGGCGGTCGTGCCGATGCCGACGGCGGATCGACGATAAAGGCGCCGTACAACCCCTTGTGGAGATGCCGCTTTAGCGGGTTGGCGTGACAGTGATACAGGTGCACACCGAACGGCTCCGCATCGAACTCGTAGAGAAAGCTGTCTCCCGGCATCACCTGCTGCTCAGCCAGCGCACCGTCCATGCCCGGTGGGTGCCAGCCATGGAAATGCAGCCCGTGCGGATGCGAACCTTGGTTGACGAAGTTGATTCGAAGATGATCGCCCGCCGTGGCCCGAATCGTAGGGCCCGGCACCTGCCCGTTATAGGTCCAGGCCGGAAAAAACACGCCGGGCGCAATCTCGATCTCCCGGTCGACGGCGAACAGCTCGTATTCGCGGAGGGTGGTGCCATCCAACTTTGGAGTTTCGCGATAGAACCGCTCGCGCTCGAGAGCCGGCAAGTTCGAGAAATTCCAGGTGCGCAGAAACTGGGTTGGGTCAAACGACTCAGTCGACACCCGACCGACCGGCCCCATCGCGGCACCGAGGTGGTCCGGCGCCGACGCCGACACCAAGTCCGGCTGACCGTCCTGGGACGCCAGGGCCACGCCACTCGTCAGCGAACCGAGCCCTGCCAGACGGAGCCACGCGCGGCGAGACCATCGTCTGTTTTGGGGGTCTGCTCGACCCCGCATTTGAGTCATTGACAGTTTCATTTTGATAATTCAAAATATAGGGTGAACAGACTAGAAAAGTCAATCAGGGATCTCCCGACCGATGCTCCCATCCAGCACCGTCGAAAATTACCTCAAGGCGCTCTATCAGGCCGAAACAGCCAGAGACGAACGGGCACTGGTGCCAATGGGAGAGCTGGCAACGACGGTTGGGGTGGCGCCGGGCACCGCGACCACGATGGTCAAGGCGCTCGCCGAGTCTGGCCTGGTGGAGTACGAGCCCTACCTGGGTGTGCGGCTGTCACCATCTGGAACAAAACTGGCGGCGCTCGTGCTACGCCGACACCGCCTGATCGAGCAGTTTCTCGTCGAAATCATGGGCATGAGCTGGGCCGACGTCCACGAAGACGCGGAGCAGCTCGAACATGTGGTCTCAGACCGGTTGGTCGAGCGCATGGACGCTATGCTGGGGCACCCTTCGGTGGACCCACATGGCGACCCGATCCCGACGGCCAACGGCGACATGGAGTCGCCCCAGTACTACTCGTTGTTGACCTGCCCACTGGGAAGTCCGGTGAAGGTGACCCGGGTTGCCGACCAGGACGCCGACTTC
>JASLOY010000355.1 GCA_030745255.1 Vicinamibacterales bacterium | reverse complement strand
GGCATGCAGCGTCGCAGCAGTCGGCGACGGCACCCAGGCACAGGTCGCGCCCGATTTCGGATGACCGATCTTGGCCTCCAGCATCTCTCCCATGCGGTCCGGCATCGCCCACATGCCCTTGCCGATCTGGGCGTGGCCCGGTAGACCGCACTCGAGACCGACATCGACGTTCCAGTCCTCGTAGGTTGTCATCCAGACGGCGGTCTTCATGTCTTTCTTGCGGATCATCGGGCCGGATTCCATCGCGGTGTGCATCTCGTCGCCGGTCCGATCGAGGAAACCGGTGTTGATGAAAAACACGCGATCCTTGGCGGCGCGGATGCACTCTTTGAGGTTCACCGTCGTGCGCCGCTCCTCGTCCATGATGCCGATCTTGAGAGTGTAGCGGTCGAGACCCAGCGCATCTTCCACCTGTCCGAGCAGCTGGTCGGTGAACGCGACTTCCTCCGGCCCGTGCATCTTCGGCTTCACTATATACACAGACCCGGCGCGGCTGTTCCGACGACTCTTCACATCGTGAATCGCGATCATCGACGAGATCATGGCATCGAGAATGCCTTCAGGCGCTTCGTTGCCGTCCTTGTCGAGGACCGCCGGGTTGGTCATCAGATGGCCGACGTTGCGGATCAGCATCAGGCTGCGGCCCTGGAGGGTGATCTCCGATCCATCCGGCGCGGTGTAGACACGGTCGGGGTTCAGGGCGCGGTCGACCAGGCGGCCGCCCTTTTCGAAGGTGTCGGTCAAGTCGCCTTTCAAGAGGCCCAGCCAGTTTCGGTAGGCGACCACTTTGTCTTCGGCGTCCACCGTCGAGACCGAATCTTCAAGGTCCATGATCGTCGTCATGGCTGCTTCGACCACGACGTCCTTGACCCCGGCGGCGTCGTCCCGGCCGACCGGATGGCTGCGGTCAATGGCGATTTCGACGTGGAGGCCGTTGTTCTTCAGCAACACGGTTGATGGCGCGGCGGCATCACCGGCAAACCCGGCGAATTTCGACGGGTCGGCGAGTCCGCTAACGCTGCCGTTCTCGAGGGTCACGGCCAGCGCGCCGTCGGCGACCGCATAGGACGTCGCGTCCTTGTGACTGCCGCTGGTGAGCGGTGCCGAAGAATCGAGGAACTGGCGGGCGAAGGCGATTACGCGGGCGCCGCGTACGGCGTTATACGCGCCGGCGCGTTCGGCCCCGTCCTCTTCTGAGATCGCGTCAGTACCATAGAGCGCGTCGTAGAGGCTGCCCCAACGGGCGTTGGCGGCGTTGAGCGAGTAGCGGGCGTTGGTCACCGGTACCACCAGCTGCGGTCCTGCGATGGTCGAGATCTCCGGGTCGACATTCGCCGTGCTCACCGTGAAGTCGGCGCCTTCGGGTACGAGGTAGCCGATTTCCTGGAGGACGGCCTTGTACTCCGGCAGGTCTATCGCCTGACCGCGGTTTTCCTGATACCAATCGTCAATTCGCGATTGCAGTTCGTCGCGCGTGGCCAGCAGCTCCCGGTTCCGCGGCGAGAGACCGTGGATCAGGCTGTCGAGGCCGGACCAGAACGCCTCCGTGGAGACGCCGGTACCCGGCAGTGCCTCTTCGTTGATGAAATCGTACAGCGCCTTGTCAACCTGGAGCGCTCCAGCTTCAATCCGGTCCGCCATGTGCCTCTACCCCTGCCTTGTGTTCGACGTGTGTCTGGCGACCGCGCGCGGGTATCGCCGCAGGCGGACATCCTTGATCAAACCGTGATCTTACTCTCTGCGCTCTGGCTGGTGCGATCTGGCCGATCGCAGACGCGTTCGGAAGTGTAATTCTCGAACGCATTTGTGTTCCATGCTGGAGCACCGACCGAACCCAGGTGCTGTGTTTACAGTGGGAAAGCAGCGGCATGAGGCTTGCTCTAGTCTCTGACCGCCGGTCGCCTGAATGGGACGGCGAAAGCCGACAGTGCTGGGGAGCCAGGTTGCCGGCAACCTTGAGGGCACCGCAACCTGCGGTGCCCTCTTTTTCTTGGGGCACACGCCCGAACTCATCAGCAGCGGCAGCGTGCCCGGCGGTGGAACGGACGTGCGTATAATCTGACGTGCGCCGAATCGACCTGAACGGCGACGTTGGGGAGTCATTCGGATCCCACGCCATCGGTGATGACGAGGGGATGTTGCGCCACATCACTTCGGCCAACGTGGCGTGCGGATTTCATGGCGGCGATCCATCGGTGATGCGTCGTACCGTCGGTCTGGCGGTCGCGCATGGTGTAGCGATCGGTGCCCACCCTGGCTTCGCCGATCTGACCGGTTTCGGTCGTCGCGAAATTCTGATGGAGGCGCGCGAGGTGGAAGACCTCGTCGTCTATCAGATTGGCGCCCTGGCAGGGGTGGCGAAGTCCGCCAGGACCAGGCTTCATCACGTCAAGCCACATGGCGCGCTCTACAACATGGCTGCTCGTGACCGGCTGCTAGCCGCCGCGGTCGCCCGAGCGGTCGTCGCGGTCGACGACACCCTGATCCTGTTCGGTCTTGCCGGGTCGTGTTTGATCGAGGCGGGCGAGGCGAGCGGGCTGCAGACCGCTGCTGAGGTCTTCGCGGACCGGGCGTATCGGGCCGACGGCTCGCTCGTGCCTCGTGCCCAGCCGGGTGCCGTCATCGACGATCCCACGGAGGTTGTCGAGCGGGCGCTACAGATCGTGCAGGACGGCACCACGACGTCCTGCAGCGGTGAGGTCATCGAGCTGCGGGGCGATTCGATCTGCCTGCACGGGGATACGCCCGGCGCCGGTGGGCTCGCTGCGCGGCTCCGGAGCGGCCTCGAGGGCGCCGGCATCACCGTGGCGGCGATCGGGGACGAAGGCTAGTGGAGTGGTTCCGGACGAGCAGGATGGAACTTGGGGATCGAGATTGATGCGGGCGGAGCCCATTGGCGTTCTCCGGCCTCCCGACTTCTGACTTCCCGGGGGTTCGATCTAGTGCACGGTGTATGGCTCGGTCAGCGCGAATTCGGCGATTTCGGCGTCGAACTCGGCGCCGCTGCTCGTCACCATCTGGTAGGTGCCGCGCATCGACCCGAACGGGGTCCCCAACGGACAGCCCGAGGTGTATTCGAACGCTTGTCCCGGTGCGAGTGTCGGCTTATGTCCCACGACGCCTGGTCCTTTGACCTCTTGTATCTGGTTCGAGCCGTTGGTGATGATCCAGTGTCTGGTGACCAGCTGGACCGTCTCGACGCCTTCGTTGGCGATGCGTACCGTGTAGATGAAGTGCCACCGTTGCCGATCGGTCTCGGCGTGTGAGAACCGCGACGTGACCGTGACACGGATTCCGTTGGTGACCGCCTCTGAGGAGTGAACGCTGGTGTCTGGCATCGGCTTTCCAGGCAACCGCTCGTGGCCGACCTCACCGACGTCCGGCAAGCCCGTGACGGCGTCTCCATATAGTAGCGGTGAACCGGCGCGGCATCCGCCGGTCGGTGACCCGGGTGATACCGGCAAGCGACGATGATACCGATTGCGACGCTGCTCGGCGGGTACCGGACTGGCTACTTTCCGATGGCGGCCCACGGCCAGATTGGATGGTACTCGCCGGAGCGACGAGGTGTGATTCCTCTCGAGCAGTTCAAGATCCCCCGTCGGTTGGCCCGGGTCCTGCGACAGGGACGGTTTCAGTGCTCGCTGAACCGGTCGTTTCGCGACGTGATCGCCGCGTGTGCGTCGAGAGAGGACACCCGCGGCAACTGGATCGACGACGAAATCTTCGAAAGCTACTGTGCATTGCACCAGGCCGGACACGCGCATTCGGTCGAGGTGTGGGATGAGGACCGGCTGGTGGGTGGACTCTATGGGGTCACGCTGCGCGGCGCGTTCTTTGGCGAGTCGATGTTCCATCGCGTAAAGGACACGTCGAAAGTGGCGCTCTGCTTCCTGGTCGATCGGTTGCTTGATGGTGGCTTTCGGTTGTTGGACCTGCAGTGGATCACGCCGCACTTGCGGCAATTTGGCGCGGTCGAGATTTCACGCGCCCGATATCTCACCCTGCTGGCCGAGAGCATGCAGCTCGACTGCCAGCTCGACGGCCCACGCTCGCTTGGTGATGGCCCGGTCAGGGGGCCGAATAGGTCGGGCGCTCGCGATTCTGCGCCAGGTTCCAGCTCATCTGGTGCACCATCCGCACGATGCGCGCCATCTTCCCGTAGTTGATCTTGTCGGGCCGATCCCGTTCGGTGTGGTAGTCGGGATGGAGCCCCGTATGGACGAAGAGGGCCGGAACGCCTCGATACAGGAAGGGCCACTGGTCACTGCGACGCAAGAGATTCGAGCTATTGTCGTCGTAGCGAAACTTCAGCTCGAGATCGGTCAGGCCGTTGGCGCGATCGGCGACCCGGCGCAGGTCGGGTGAGCGGCTGTAGCCCAGGATGTTGACGGCATTGCGGTTCGATTCGGCCGTCTGCGGGGCGAGTCCCCGAAACCGCGCCCCTCCAGCGGGGGGAATCTCTTCGTTTCGGCCGATCATGTCCATGTTGAGAACGGCGATGGTTTGGGTCAGCGGGTGCAACGGCGCCTGAGTGTATGCCCAGGCCCCGAGCAGCCCTTGTTCCTC
>JASLOY010000354.1 GCA_030745255.1 Vicinamibacterales bacterium | reverse complement strand
TCGGGATGCCCTTTGTGCACATGTTGTCTTTGAGCTGCATCGGGATACCGGTGAGGGCCCCCGCGTCACCGGCGGCTATGCGCCTGTCGGCGCGTCGGGCCTGCTCCAGGGCGACCTCGTCGGTCACCGTCAGTGCCAGCATCAGGAGGACGCGCGCTTTGACGGGCGCCAGATCCTCGCCCGTGACCCGGAGACGCGGGTTGTCGTCTCCGGCTGATTCCTCCGGGTCGTCCCTCCGCGGTGCGATGCGACCGCTACCGGTTCGCGAGGTCATCACAACAGGCACGCCGTGCTCGTAGGCGTAAGCGATTGCGTCACGCTGTCCTCCGCTCGTGGCGCCTGCTCCCGCTGCAGCGATAACGACGCCTTTTGCATCACGTTCGACGGCCGCACGGATGAGGTCGCCGGACGCGTCCTGATAGGCCATAAGGATGTCCACCCGTGGAAGGCGTTCGATCCGGGCGACATCGAACTCGCTGGCCGAGGTGTGACGCCGCTCCAGGCTCCGATAGTAGACGACGCCGTCACGCGCCGTCACACCCAATACGCCGTAACCCCGCGTCTCAAACGCTTGCAGGTGCAAGGCGTCTGTCTTGGTGACCTCCCGAGCGGAGTTGATTTCGTCGTTGAGGACGACCAGGACGCCGCGGCTGCTCGAACCAGGGTCGGCGGCCACCCGAAATGCCTGGCGCAGATTGGCCGCGCCGTCGTATCCCAGCGTGTCCGGTCGCCGCATCGATCCCACCATCACAATGGGGCGTTCGTGGCGAACGGTCAGATGCAGGAAGTAGGCAAGTTCCTCGAGCGTGTCGGTGCCGCTGGTGACGACGATGCTGGCCAGCTCCGCGTCCTCGTCGAAGATCGCGTTGAGGCGGCGCGACAGCTGCAGCCACTGGTCGAGGGTGAGCGAGCTGCTCGAGACGTTTGTGAATTCCTCGGTCTCTACCTCGACGAGCTCGCCAAGGTCGGGCACCGAGGCAACGAGCTCGCTTGGGGAGAGCCGGGCACCGGGGCGATTGGAGATCGTGCCTCCGGTCGTGACAAGGCGGACTCGGGGCGGTTCTGCGGTGGCCGCCGTGGACCCGAGAGCCCATAGCAGCACCACGATGATCACCGGGAGACTGAGCGGCCGCGTTCGGGGCCACATGATTCTGTTGCCGTTCCGGCTCGCCATTCCACTTGTCGGGCGAGCTCGTTGGCGCGTCCCGCTACTATACCGAAATTGTTGGAGATTGGTGGGCGAGGGTGAGCCAGTCGGTGAGCCGACCGACAGCCTGCTCCGCAGTGGTGCCGTAGAACGGCATGAGCGCAGTGGGGCCACCAGGGACACTGACCAGATACGCGCGCCAGCGGTTCTGGTCCACCAGCATCGCCTCGATGAGGTAGGAGCGCCCGCTGACTGTCTGTTCGAACCGATGAGCCGTCACGATACTGTCGAGGAATGCGGACAATTGGGAACGAGAGAATTCTAGCTGGTTCACGGCGGGGATCAAGCGAAGGAAAGTACGAAGACCGGTCCACAGCGCCGTTGAGTGCGCTCGGTGGCGGTTTCGGCGCTCAAGAATATTTTCGTGCTATGGGTAATCCACACCCAATGCACAGTTCATGCACACGTTTTCCACAGTCTGCCTTTTTCGATGCTCGACTTCGCTGGCAGTGAGGCCGTTCTGGCTCCGTCATGGGCGGTGGAGCCGCGCGAACGGAGCCGAGACACGGCGCTAGCTGCGGATCAACACCGGGTCGGCGGCGAGCTTGTCGGCCCACGTGCGGGCCTGACTTTCCGCCTCCTCACGCGTCTGACCGAAGAGGATCACCGAGTCGAGCGGCTTGTTGCCCTCGCCCCGCGTGACCCACGCGATCCAGTGGGCGCCGCGCGACTCGGCCTTGATTTGGAGGTCCGTCCTGTCTGTCATCATCGCCGGAGCATCGTATCCCAGCTGATGGGCCGCGCGCTACGCACTTGGCGATCCATGTGCTGCCGATTGCGCGTCTAATTCCGTTTCTCGTACAATCGTAGTGGTCCCGTTCGCAGTGTCGCTGACGCTCCGAGAGCGGCGAGGCGTCCGTTCCGAAAGCCGCGCGGCGGGAGCATGCCGGGAGCATTCGACCAACGAGCAACACCGGGGAGCCGGATGCATCGGCGCCCGAATGCCACTGTCATTGCGAACGGGACTGCTTTGTGGTCGTGCCCGCTTGCCGGGCGGCCCGGTTTGGGGTCCTTACACTGTTTGACCACGACGAGAGGAGTCACCTGTCTATGGGATTGACGTGTCCGAGCTGTGGCAACGAAACTGGTTTCCTGGTCAAGACGCTACAGACGCACGTTGTCCAGGCGGGCGGGGCGGAACTCGACCTCTCGGAACAGAGCCGTCCTGCTGTGCTCGAGTTGCTCTGCGACGAATGTGACACCGAACTCGATCTTGGCGCCCTCGACCCGGACCTTCGTCGTGAGATGATTCTGCTGGTGGGCGCCCACTAACGGCGCGTGTCCGATGCCATCGAGCTCTGAGGCCTACGGCTTGCGATAGCCGCAGATCAGACACTGCCAGCCATCGGAGGCGGCCGACGGCGTGCGCACGGCGTCCGGGTGAACGAACGACTGCCAGGGAGGGTTGGTCGGATCGAGAATGCCGCCGCAATCTGGGCAACGGCGCAGTGTCGGCACGGCAGCGGGCAACCTGGGCGGTTGCGGGTCTGGCACGGAGTGGACACTACCACCAGGAGCAGCTCTTGACAAGTCTTGACAGGGCCGGAGAGTCGCTTCTATCGTAGGTGGCCGATGCGTGACTACTACCGCATATTTGGGCTGTCGCACAGCGCCGATCGCAACGAGATCAGACGTGCGTATCGCGAGCTGGCGCGTCGGTGTCAGTCGAGCCCCGAGCCCCATGGCGCGTCGGCTGAACGCCTGGCTTCGCTCCACCGAGCCTACGAAGTGCTGAGCGGTCGCGACAGGCAGTACGCGAATATTGGCGACCTGGCTCGGGGGGCTGCCGGGGGGGAGGCCGCGTTCGCCGACGAGGTGGACATCGACTTTCCGTCGGTCTCAAGCTTGGTCGACCGGATGCGCGATTCGTTCTTCGGACCCGCCTCTGGACACCCGCTGTTTGCGGTGGTACGGCTGACGTCGAAGCAGGCGGATGCCGGCGTCAAGGTGCCGTTCGACGTGTCGTTGCGTCACACCTGTCCGGTGTGTGGGGGGCGTGGTGAGGTGTGGCTCGACCCGTGCGGCGCCTGCGACGGGAGTGGCGCAGGGCGGCTTCCGCACCACCTTCAGCTGGTCGTACCGCCCGGTGTGCGCGACGGCACCCGTCTGCGTTTCGATGTCACCCCCTCATACGCTCCGTCCACCTGCCTGGAAATCCGGATTTCCGTTCAGTAGCTATTTCTCGCCTTCTGTGTCGCGGTGCGGTGGTGGGTCCATCGTTCCGTCCGGCGTCCAGGGGCCGCAACGAGCCAGCCGGCCGAGTGTGAGCCCGGCGCCTCGCCACAACCCGTGTTCTCCGATCACGGCGTGCGCGTATCGGCTGCAAGTCGGGACGAACCGGCATGATACCCCGAACACCGGCAATCGGGCCGACAAGGTCCGCTGATACCAATTGATGCTGGCCAGTGTCCAGCGCGCGCCGACCTGCTGGTCAGGCGGCTGACGTCCGTCCGCCACTCCGAACGCCACCAACAAGGCAACCAGCAAGACCCACGTCCGCTTCACGGTGATCCACCGTGTCGGAGTGCGCCGTGTTCTGCCGGCGGGAACGGGCGAATCGTTCGTGGTCGTCACGGCTTGGTTGAGGAGGCTGGCGAAGAGCTCCCGCGTCTACTGACTTGCGACTTCAGTCGAGCTCAGAGCTTGTTCGCGTACTCGCTGATACCCGGAATCAGGAAGCGCTCGCCCTGCAGTCCCTTGGCGATGCACACGACGTGGAGCACCAGCACGCCGAGTTGGGCCAAGGGCAGCAGCAGACAGCCGAGACCGCCCGAGCCTATGCCGAGAATGGCAAGGGCGGCAAATGCGAAGAACTCCACCCCGAACAGCACGAGCCCGTGCTTGGCATGCCACTGTACTTCGCTGTCCTCCTTCTGGAGGAACAGTGGCACGAGGGCCAGAATCCAGAGATAGGAGATGACCACCATCACCCCGCGATTGGGCGCCGCTACGCCTGAGGGCCGCGGCGGAGGTGCTGGCGGCGTGTTCGGTGGTGTCGGTGGCGGCAGTGGGGGCGGTGCCTCGGGGGTCTCGTCGTCGGTCATGATGATCTCCGGACCGCAGTCTGACACACCGCCGCGACGCCTGTCACCCGCGTCTCAGCCATCCGGACTTGTCAGAGTTTTGACGAACTGACTAAGCTGGATCGTTCGTCGCCAGGCGTGACGCAGTGGGGCGTCTCCGGCGACAGTCTGAGGACGTATTGATGACCACAGGAAACGTCGAACCGACTGCGGTGCTTGAGGCGCTTCGGGTCGTGCAGGACCCAGACCTGGGCCGCGACATCGTGAGTCTCGACTTTGTCAAGGATGTCAGAGTCGAAGGTGGGGAAGTTTCGTTCGTGATCGAGCTGACGACACCGGCTTGCCCGGTGA
>JASLOY010000353.1:4355-4610 GCA_030745255.1 Vicinamibacterales bacterium | reverse complement strand
CTGCTATCCGCGCCTCGAGAGTGGCCAGCCTCCGGCCTGCTTCCACTCCTGCGTCGGTCGCATCCGCTACATGGGGCTGTTGCTCTATGACGCCGACCGCATCGAAGAGGTCGCGAAGGCGGACGATGAGGACCTGGTCGAGGCCCAGCGCAAGATGATCCTGGACCCGAACGACCCCGAGGTGATCGCCGCGGCTAGGGCGAACGGCGTGCCCGACGCCACCATCGAGTCGGCACAGCGTTCGCCGGTCTACCA
>JASLOY010000353.1:0-4345 GCA_030745255.1 Vicinamibacterales bacterium | reverse complement strand
CGAGGCAGCCCGCAACTCTCCAGTGTACAAGTTTGTCAAGCAGTGGCGACTCGCCCTGCCGCTCCACCCCGAGTTCCGCACCCTGCCGATGCTGTTCTACGTGCCGCCGATGCTGCCGGTGCTGGCCACCAGCCAGAACGGGAACTACGAAGTCTCCGGCCTGGAAGGCGCGGGACTGGCGCCGCTGATCAGCCGCCTGGAGAACGCCCGGGTGCCGCTGCGCTACCTCGCCAGCCTGTTCTCCGCCGGCAACGAACAGATCGTCGACGAGGTCTACCGCAAGCTGATCGCCGTCCGCGTGCACATGCGCGCCAAGACGGTCGGCGACATGCCGGAGTCCGAGAGCGCCGATGCGCTGGCGCAGGCCAACATGACCGCCGAGGAGGCGGAGGCAATTCATCGCCTCACCGCGGTGCCGACCTACAACCAGCGCTTCGTCATCCCGCCGATGGCGCGCGAAGTCGCGGTCGGACAGACCACCGACCCGTACAACCACAAGCCGTCAGCCGGCTTCGGGCAGCTGAAGGCTGCCGAACGAAGGTGGTAACCGTGACCGGCAGCGCAGTCAGTCAGCGGGTGCTCGGTCTGTTCGCAGACATCCTCGAATACCCGGAGACGAGCATCGTCCCCCAGGTACGCGAGTGCGAGGCGCTGGTCGCCGAGAGCAACGCCGCCGCCGGCGAGCTGATGGGTGGCTTCCGCGGCTTCGTCGAACAGACCTCGAACGGCGACCTGCAGGAGGTCTACACGGCGGTCTTCGACCTCGACGCCGACTGCCACCCCTACCTGGGGTACCAGCTCTTCGGCGAAGGCTACGAGCGCAGCGAGTTCCTGCTGGAGCTCAAGGAGCGCTACCGCACGAGCGGCTTCGAGGCCAACACAACCGAGCTGCCGGACCGCATCTCAGAGGTGCTGCGCTACCTCTCGGTCTGCAGCGATGAGCGGTCGAACGAGGAGATCCTGCGTGAGGGAGTGATCCCGGCGCTGGACAAGCTGACGACGGACGCAGGCGTGATCGACGAAGAGCTGGAGGATGCCGAGCTGGAGCTCAAGCAGCTCCGGCCCGAGCACGATCCGTATCGGCCGGTGCTTCACGCGCTGCTGAGCGTGCTTGAGCCGCTTCGCACCGTTCCGGCCGTCGCCATGAGCGCTGCACCTCAGGAGGAGCGGACCGATGGTTGACATCGTACTGTTTGCGGCTTTCCCGTACGTGGCGGTCATCCTGGCCGTCGTGGTGGCGATCTACCGCTACAACACCGACCGGTACTCGTACTCGAGCTTCTCCTCGCAGTTCCTGGAGAACCGCACGCTGTTCTGGGGCTCGGTGCCATGGCACTTTGGCATCCTCATCATCCTGCTCGCGCACCTGCTGGCGGTGCTGATGCCGGGCGTCTGGGCGAACCTGATCTCAGACCCCTCGCGCCTGTATGTGCTGGAGGTCATCGGGCTGGCGCTGGCGCTGGCCGCAACGGCGGCGCTGGCGCTGCTGATCATCCGGCGGCTGTTCAACCGCCGCGTCTTCGTCGTCAGTTCGACGATGGACTGGGTGCTGCTGCTGGTGCTGGTGTCCCAGATGGCGCTCGGCTTCTGGGTGGCACTGTTCTTCCGCTGGGGCTCGGACTGGTACCTGCACACGGCGGTACCGTGGCTGCAGTCGCTGGCTCAGCTCGACCCGGAGACGCAGTTCGTCACCTCGCTGCCGTGGGTGGTGAAGCTCCACATGCTGGGCGGGTTCGTGATCATCGCGCTCTTCCCGTTCACGCGCCTGGTGCACCTGGTGACGTTCCCCATCACCTACCTGTGGCGGCCCTACCAGGTGGTGATCTGGAACCGTCGACGGACAGAGACGTAGAGGGAGGCCGCGCACTGTAGGCGCGGTGCGGTGAAGGTGCGAACTCGAATCGTGGCGCCCTTCACGTATCGGTTCTCTACTCCTGCTACCTCGCGCCCGCACGGCTGTGTCCCGCGCCTCGGATCGGGTCGCGGCGGCTCGCCCGTCGGCGACCCAGGTGTGAACGGTGGAGCAAATCGCCAGGTGGTCGCCGTAGCCGCCTGGTAGGAGCGCCACGGCGGCAGAGAACGTCATGCAAGCGGGGTAGCCCGCTCTGGAGAGGGAACGACATGGCCGACATCCAGGAATGGGACGTCGAGGACGAAGAGTTCTGGGAGAGCACGGGCAAGCGCGTCGCCACGCGCAACCTGTGGATCTCGATTCCGAGTCTGCTGTGCGGGTTCGCCGTCTGGATCTACTGGAGCATCATCACGGTCCAGATGCTCAACCTCGGCTTCCCGTTCGAGAACACGGAACTGTTCACGCTGTCCGCCATTGCCGGCCTGACCGGGGCCACCCTGCGAATTCCGAGCAGCTTCATGATCCGGGTCGCGGGTGGCCGAAATACGATCTTCTTCACCACCGCTCTGCTGATGATCCCGGCGATCGGCACGGGCCTGGCTCTGCTGTCGCAGGACACTCCGCTGTGGGTGTTCCAGTTGCTGGCGTTCTCGTCCGGGTTCGGTGGCGGCAACTTCGCATCGTCGATGTCGAACATCAGCTTCTTCTACCCCAAGCGGATGCAGGGGCTGTCGCTTGGCCTGAACGCCGGGCTCGGCAACGCCGGCGTAACGACGATGCAGCTGCTGATCCCGGCGGTCATGACCATCGGGGCGTTCGGCGGCGGCTCGATGGTGCTCGAGAAGAATTCCGGGACGCTGATCGGGACAATCGAGGCGGGCACCGAGACGTGGATTCACAACGCCGGGTTCGTCTGGCTCCTGCTTCTGATCCCGCTCGCCTTCGCCGGCTGGTTCTGGATGGACAACATCCGGGCCGAGCACGTTTCACCCGAGATCGGCTCCTCGCCCGGCGCTTTCGCCAAGATCAGCGGCATGCTCGGATTGGCGTTCATCCCGGCCGTGATCGGGTTGTTCATCATTCTTCCCGAGCCTGCGGGCCTGGGATGGACCTGGGCCAAGTACCCTGTGCTCGCCCTCGTGGTCACCGGAACGGTGTTGCTGCTCAAGCAGCTGCGGGGCGACCTGCGGGCGAATCTCGACCGTCAATTCCTGATCTTCAAGAACAAACACACATGGATCATGAGTGTCATCTACACGATGACGTTTGGGAGTTTCATTGGATACTCCGCCGGGTTCGCGCTGGCGATCAAGGTGATATTCGGCTTCGAGCACGTCGAGATCGACGGCGTGATGACCCACAACGTGGAAAACCTCAATGCTCCATCCGCGCTGACCTACGCCTGGATGGGGCCGTTCATTGGCGCTCTGATCCGCCCGGTGGGCGGTTGGATCGCCGACAGGGTCGGCGGCGCGAAGGTGACCCAGTGGGTGGCGATTACGATGGTCGTCAGCGCCCTCGGGGTGGCCTACTTCATGAGAGAGGCCTACCAGTCGGCAACACCGCAGGATCACTTCCTGCCATTCTTCCTGCTGTTCCTGCTGTTGTTCGCCGCCAGCGGCGTCGGTAACGGCTCGACCTTCCGGACGATCGCAATGGTGTTCGATCAGGAACAGGCGGGTCCGGTTCTCGGGTGGACGTCGGCGGTGGCGGCCTACGGCGCGTTCGTGGTCCCGCAGGAGTTCGGCGAGCAGATCAGCGGGGGAACGCCGCAATACGCGCTGTTCGGCTTCGCGGCCTTCTACGCCATCTGCCTGGCCCTCAACTGGTGGTACTACCTCGGACCTCGTGCCGAGTACGACAACCCGTAGGTCGCGACGCGAGCGGGGTTCGTGGGGGAGTAGGGCCGCGGTGCAGCCAGCAAGGATCGGGCCGTGACGCTCCGTGGCGCCTACTCCGCGCGGGCCGTCCTCAACCTCGGGCGGCACTTAAACACCTGTGGGACCCGCCCCCGTCGTGGCGCGTGCCCTCCCGACAGCTAAAACAGCCCGAACATCGGTCGGCAGGTGATAGCGCGCCAGATGAACGGCCGGGACATTCGGCTGAGCGCAATATTTACAAGTAAATCAGGAATCCGGAATAGTACCGATCCGAGCCATGCCGCACGCTGTGATGCTTGCATCTCACGCCCCATCTGCGCGTTCCAGATTCGTTCGTATTCTGTCAGAGGAGTCCCGTCGCAAACATGCTCGGCGATGACCTGTCCAGCTATCCGGCCAGCGACCATCGCTGGGATGATGCCGGCACCGTTAGAGGGGAAAACCATGCCTGCGGAATCACCGACGAGCAGGTGTGGCGGCTTAACTAGTCTCCGAATGGCGCCGGACATTGGCAGCAGTCCACCACCGCGATAGGTGATGCGGCCATCATAGCGTGCCAGAAATTCTGCGAGGAATTCGCGCAGGGGCCGACCACGCGCAAAGCGCGGCTGGA
>JASLOY010000352.1 GCA_030745255.1 Vicinamibacterales bacterium | reverse complement strand
AACTTCAAAAACTCAAACAATACAACAATCACAAACTAAATTAATTCATATACCAGGGAGGCGTGGCACCATGGTTCGAAACACAAGGGTGCGTTGCGAACGCCTTCGGCGGCATCGGACAACAGGCGGCGCACTCGCCGTCCGGCGCGCTCGTGTCGATGCTGGCCGCTAGCGCCACCGCGCCGTCGGCGTTGAGGGCGCCCGCTCCCTGGGTGAGCACGTCCGGGTCGGCGAGCGGCAGCGCCGAATACTGCAGCATCGCCTTGACGACGTTCGGGGTGGGCCTCGCCTTCCTGCCGAACACCTGCTTCTGGGCGGAAATCATGCGCGCCACGACGCCCGTGGTCACCGCCGCCGCCATGCTGGTGCCGCTCAGCCTCGTGTGCAGCACGCCATTCAAGTTTAGGGTGTCGACGTCGAGCTGAGGGTTGTCGAAGAGGAGAGTGCTCCCTGGGCTCGTCGTCGACATGAGCGCGCTGCCGGGCGCGACGATATCGGGCTTGGCGAACGCGTCGTACCAGGTCGGGCCGCGCGAGCTGTAGCGGGCGACGCCGTCGTCTGAACGGGTATCGGTCAGCAATGTGTCAATCGCGCCCACGGTGATCGCCGACGGCGCGTTGCCCGGGGAGCTGATGCCGGCGTAGCCGGTCTCCCGGTCATAGCCGTAGTTGCCCGCCGAGACCACGACGACGATGCCGGCCCGCACCGCGGCCTCAACCGCCTGTACCAGCGGGTCGGTGGCCGCCGGCTCGAGAATCGGATGACCGAGCGACAGATTGATGATGTCGATCTTCGCCCTGCTATTCTCAATCGTCCACTGGATGGCCCGGATCACGTCGCTCGTGTAGCCGGCGCCGTACTTGTCGAGCACCCGCAGGCTGTAGATCCGGTCGATGTTCGCCGCCACCCCCCGAAAGAGACCGCCGGACTCCGCGCCGTCGTTCGCGATCAGGCCCGCGACGTGCGTGCCATGCCCGTAGGGGTCGCGGTCAGGTACCCAGTCACTGTTGCTGGGATACGCGCCATTGAGGAAGCTCCAGGTCCCGAACAGGGACAACTCGTAGAACGCGGCAACGCCCGAATCGATGATGGCCACATGGACGCCGTCCCCACTCCAGGGCTCGACATCGAGGCCGAGCGTATTGAGCAGGTGGTTGGCAACGAGACTCTCGGTCTGCCAGCTGCCGCCCGTGCTCGTGCTAGACGTGCTCGCGGCGCTCGTGCTGTCGGTGTCGGTGGTATCGCTCGTCGCATTCGGGCCGCCCTTACCGGTCCCTCCTATGTCTCGTTGCTTCTTGGCGCCCTGTGTCCTGACCACCTCGTCGCTCGAGATGCCGAGGACGTCTGGGTGATTGGCCAGGATGTCCAGCGCACCGACCGGAATCGTGGCTACGATGCTGCCAATCAGTGGGAGCTTGCCGCGCGAACTGAACCCGGCGCGTCTGATCGCGCTGTCCACCTTGCGCTCACTACCGGGACGGACCCGGATGATGACTCTGACTCGCTCGGAACCGCCCTGTGCCGCCAGCCTGGCAAGCTTCGAGTCCAGCTTCGCCGCGTTCTTCGCGGCATCACTCTCCGGAGCCCGCTTGCGTCGCGGAGACCGAGCATTCTTGGCTCGTCGCTTCTCGAGCCGGTCGTTCAGCGATCGGCGCGACAGCGCGTCCACACTCGTCGCCCTGTTCCCCTCGATTGGAGTGAACAGCAGAGAGGCCTCGCCTCGGGTGCCCGGGAGCAAGAGACTCAGCGCGGCGACCAACGTCGCGGTACTCAGCCGTGTCACACAACGCAACGTTGGTGTCCGTGAACTTCCTCCGGAGTGCTTCTGCGAATACATGGTCGCTCCTTCGTCGGTCGCACCTGCTGCCTGAGCAGGGCGGCCCCGTCTATTACGGCAGCGTGCGGGCATACAGTGCACAAATCGGTCCGTGTAGAACATTATATCATATAGACATCTGTAATGTCATCTTAAAAGTCTAATATTATTGTCATCTAGGCAATAAGTGTTCAATAGATTGTCTGTAGTGTCTTATTAATAACCTTTTTGTCGTTTTAGAACGCGAGAAGAGAAGCAAATTATGAGCCACATTTTATGGCCTGGTGTTCGTCGGCCCGCTTTCGACTGACATCGGCTCGAGGATCGGCGTAAGTCTCTATTTTTCAATGTTTAGTTGAGTGCTTCTGTCTGGAGCTCCAGCGGAACCAGGGTCAGTAGGCGGAGGTTGTGAGGACACCAGATGTCGACGCATCGACACTCCGATGTCGGGAAGACGACCATCGCAGGGTGGCAAACGTGTCTGGGCGGCGTAGGAATGATAGCTCCGATACGCATGGCAGCGATGGTGGGCCCTTGGCACCTGGCTCGACGAATCAGCCCACGGCGTCGGCGTGGAACGAGCAATTGGCCGGTCGTTCTGGACGATTCACATCTATAATGCCCAGTGCGTTACGTAACCCGTCCGAGTTGGTAACTGACACTGGAGGTTGGCATGAAGATCCGGTTCGCATCCGCGCTCACAGCGGTTCTCCTCGTCGTCGGTCTCGTGTCGACTGCGACGGCACAACGGTCGAGCGACCCGACGCGGTGGGCGGACGCCATCGCAGCATTCGACGCCGACGCCGCGTCGCGTCCCGAAGGCGCCATCGTGCTCACCGGGAGCTCCAGCTTTGCGCGCTGGCGAACCATGGAAGAGGATCTGGCGCCGCTCACCGTCGTCCCCCGTGGGTTCGGCGGCAGCACCATGGCCGACGTGCTCCACTGGGTCGACCGTCTGGTGATGCCCTACAAGCCACGCGCGGTGGTTCTCTACGAGGGAGACAACGACACCTTCTATGGGGTGGCTCCGACAAAGGTCGCCGGCGAACTGAAGCAGATCATCTCGAAGATCCACGCTGCCCTGCCGGACACCCGCGTGTATATGCTTTCGGTGAAGCCGAGCCTGGCCCGGGTGTCGGTCTGGGACGAGGCGCAGAAGACAACCGAGCTCTACAAGCAGATTGCCGCCAGCGACGACCGGCTGCACTTCATCGACGTCGCCACGCCGTTCCTCAAGGCGGACGGCAAGGTGATGGACGGCGTTTTCGTCGACGACGGTCTGCACCTCAACGACAAGGGCAACGCCATCTGGGCCAAGGCCATCAAGTCGGCGCTGATGGAAATCGAAGGCGAGTTCGAGCTGCGCAAGGCCAGCGGGCAGTAGACGGAACGCGAGGGGGCCTGGAACACCCAGCCCCCTTGCGCCCACTTAGCTACGGGCTTCAGCTTTGCGGCCCCGCGGGTCGGAACGGGGTCGCAGGCGCGCACAGCGTGCCTCGCGGTGGCGGCGTGGGGCGATGGGCCCCCACCAGCAACCGCGTGGGGTTCGGGGCGCAGCCCCGTCTAATTATGGATGTGTCCCCCACATCAGCTCGGCGACGAATCCCGCGGGAATCCCCACGACCAGCAACGCCATGCTGATCAGCAGGAATCGCGAGTAGATAGGCACCTTGACGGCGCGATGTGACAGCTCGACCCGCACGGTCTCGGCCTCGTCGATAGCCTCGTAGGCCCGCGCCAACCCGTCGCCGTCGGTCACGTCGAAATAGTCCCCGCCGAAGGCGCGAATCATCTCGATCAGGCCCTGGGTGTTGCTTGCCGGCGTGGAGACAGCCGAACCACGTGCCGTGGAAGACGTCGGGCGCTGATCGGCAGCGTTGATGAAGATCATGTAGGGGACGATGTTCCGCTTGTTCAGCTCGACGAACTCCGCCTCGGGGATTTCGTCCACGTCCGCATCGGTCACTATGAGAACGGCGCGGTGCGGGTTGGCACCACCCGAGACGCTCGCCGCATCCCGGTCAAAGTGCTTCACGACCGACTGCAACGCCCGAATGATATTGGTGTTCCCCTCGCTCGCGATAATCCGGACCTTGTCCTCGGGCACGAACATCCTGTCGACCGGTGTACCCGACTGGGCCGCCAGAATCCGGACGATCGCATACGGCGCATCCATCACCTGGAAGTAATACAGCTCATCGTCGATGACGAAGTCGTCGACCATATAGGGGAACGACGAAAACAGCCACAGCGCCACGCGGTCGTTCTTGTCGCGCCGCATCTCGAGGAATTCCAGATGCGCCTCCCGGGCCACCTGGCCGCGCGACTTCCCGCTACCGGGAAACTCCCACGCCATCGACAGCGACGTGTCGACGAGGTCGATGCGAACCCGCGACTCCATATCGCCGGCCACCTCCTCGGTCGCCGTCAGATACGGGTCGGCCATCGCCACAAGCAGCACAGCCAGCGCCAGCCCGAGTAATAGCTTGGGCACGTTGTAGAGCGCCCGGCTCCAGACACGCCGCTGGAACCGACGCTCGATGAGATGACCGGAGTGCTCCCGGTGATGCCTCGGGTTAGTGAGCCACCGGCGCACCAATGTCACCAATGCAACCAGCGCCACGGCGATCGACAGCCAGTAGGTCATGCCGATGTCGGTGAACCGAATCTGATTGAGCTCGGTGCCCAACAGCTCCTGCGCGCGGATACCGAGAAAGTCCGAAAACGCGGTCCAGTTCATGAGTGAGTGCGGTTGATGACCGGCAGGTGTCGACGATGCATGGGCTCGGGCGTGCC
>JASLOY010000351.1 GCA_030745255.1 Vicinamibacterales bacterium | reverse complement strand
CTGAGCCCGTAAGTTATCGAGCGCATGATCCACCGCATCCAGACGATCGACGCGCATGCCGAGGGTGAGCCGCTCCGGCTCGTCACCAGAGGGTTTCCGACCCCGGTTGGGCAGACCATGCTCGAGAAGCGCGAGTGGGTGCGGGAGCACTGTGACGCACTGCGACGCGCGCTGATGCACGAGCCTCGAGGGCACACCGACATGTATGGTGCGATCCTGACCGAGCCGTGCGCCGAGGCGGCGCACGCCGGCGTGCTGTTCATGCACAACGAGGGTTTCAGCACCATGTGCGGTCATGGGGTGATTGGCGTCTGCACGATTGCCCTGGAACGGGGACTCATCAGTGTTGGCAGTGTCGGCGGGGAGTGTCCCACACTTGTGCTCGAAGCGCCGGCCGGGCTCGTGCGGGCCCGGGTCACCCCTCCACCAGGAGCAGAACGACCCTCTTCGGGTGCCGAGGCGCGTGTTCACGCCGTGGCGTTCGAAAATGTGCCGTCGTTTGTGTTGTATGCCGGTCTGCCGCTCTCTTTCGGCGACCGCGTCATCCCGGTTGACGTCGCCTACGGTGGCGCCTTCTATGCGGTCGTCGACAGTGAGACGATGGGGATACCGCTCCGGCGGGAGTCGCTGGGCCGGCTGCGCCGGGAGGGCATGGAGATCGCACGGGCGGTTGAGAAGGCGGTGCGCGTCGTGCATCCCACCGAATCCGGCATCAGCGGCATCTACGGTACGGTGTTCACCGGCATGGCGGAGCGGGTCGAGGCGGACCTCCGCAACGTGACCGTGTTCGCCGACGCGCAGGTCGACCGTTCGCCCTGCGGGACCGGGACCGCCGCGGTCATGGCAGTGCTCGACGCGATGGGGATGCTGTCGCCCGACCGGACTTTCTTGCACGAAAGCCTCGTTGGCACGCTGTTCCGCGGCGCCGTGCGACGCCGCGCCGTCGTCGGCGATCGCGAGGCGATTGTGCCGGAGATAGAGGGATCGGCCTGGATCACCGGCGAACACACCTTCCTGATCGACGATGACGATCCACTGAAGGAGGGGTTTCTACTGTAGTACTCGAGAAGAGAGACGTCAGAAGTCAGAAGTCAGAAGGGACCAGAAACCGCCGCCGCAAGCTCCACGGTGGAGGCTTTCAGAACTGCCCATCGCCCTGAGCTGACTCGACTCACGGGACGTGCACGATGCTGGCGAAGCCCTCGGCCTTCTTCTGCCTTCTGACTCCTGACTTCTGGCAGCCGTCACCACCCGATCGCAAGTCCATCCTTCCGGGGGTCGGAGCCGCCCATCAGCACGCCGGTGTCGGGGTCGACCAGGACGCCCTGGAACCCGCCGAACCCGAAACCGTCGACCACGCGGTGTCCCCGGCGGGTCAGGTCGTCCCTCGTCGCCGTCGCGATGCCCTGTTCGAGGCCGATGCCGGTCGGGTCGTAGCGGGCCCGCGGCGCCTCACCGGCCTCCTGGATGTTCATACCGAAGCAGATCATGTTCAGCAGCACCTGCAGGTGACCTTGCGGTTGCATGTCGCCGCCCATGACCCCATAGGCGAGCCACGGGCGTCCAGCTCGAAACGCCATCGCCGGCGCGAGGGTATGCAGCGGACGCTTGTGTGGCGCCAGGTGATTGGGATGGGCCGGGTCGGTGGCGAAGAGACTGCCGCGATTGTGCAACACGATCCCGGTGTCGCCGGCCACGATGCCAGCGCCGAAGCCGTCATACAGCGACTGGATCAACGAGATCATGTTGCCGCTCTCGTCGGCCGCCGCCAGATACACCGTGTCGCCCGAGCTGGACGGGGCAATAGCTGGCGGGGCGCCAGGTGGATCTTCCGGTCCGAGGCGACCAGGTCCATGAGCACCGATACGGTCACTTCGAATCTCGCGTCGGCGGTGTCGGGCGTAGTCGGACGAGATGAGCCTGCGCAGCGACTGGTCGGGGACCGCGGCCGGATCGGCGAGATAGGTCGCTCGGTCGGCAAACGCGATGGCGGTCGCCTCGAGCACCAGGTGCAGGTAGTCGGCCGAGTTGTGCGCGAGTTGGACCAGGTCGTCCCCGCCCAGTATGTTCAACGCCTCGAGCGCAACAAAGCCCTGCGTGTTCGGGGGCAATTCGAGCAGCTCGATGTCTGCATACGTCGTGCGGATCGGTTCTACCCACTCGGAGCGATGGTCAGCCAGGTCGGCCGCGCTGAGCCAGCCGCCGCGTCGCTCGGCGTCACGCGCGATCGCCCGGCCGATGTCACCTCGATACAAGGCGTCGGGACCGTCGGCCGCGATCTGCTCCAGCGTCTTTGCCAGGGCCGGACAGGTGAAGACTTCGCCCGGCCCAGGCGCGCGGCTCCGCGGGAGGAACGTCGCCGCGGCCGCCGGGTCGGCAGACAACATCGGAACCGCCTCGCGCCACTGGCGCGCCACGATCTCGGCGACCGGATATCCGTCACGCGCGAAGTTGATGGCCGGGTCGAGCGCGCCCCGTAGCGGGAGCGTGCCGTGTTCGGCGAGCAAGAGCGACCAGCCGTCTACCGCGCCCGGCACCGTCACCGACAGCACGCCGTGGTCGGGGATCGACGTGTGCCCGAGCTGGCGAAGCTGGGCGAGGCTCGCGGCGTGCGGTGATCGCCCACTGGCATTCAAACCGCGTGTGCGACCGGTCGCCGCATCGTGCACGATCGCGAACAGGTCACCCCCGATCCCGGTCATCGTCGGTTCGACGACCGAGAGGACCGCCGCCGCCGTTACCGCCGCGTCGACTGCGTTGCCGCCGTTTCTGAACACCTCGAGCCCGGCGGCTGAGGCCAGCGGTTGACTGGTGGCGATGAGACCCGTTCGGCCAAGGGCGACCGAGCGGGACCCGCGCGATGCCGTCGTGGGCGCGCCGGGTGGGCGAGTGGTCATCCCGGTGTCAGTGTCATGGTGCACCCGCGGCTCGTGCAGCGGTCAGAAACCTGTCGAGCCGGCGTCCGTGCTCGTCGAGAATCGGGTGTGCCCACGTGTCGACGAGCATCTCGTGCACCTGCTGGTGATACCAGATCATGCCGTCGATGTCGGAGGTGAACGCATCCGTAAAGGCCACGCCCTGCTGTTCGAGACCGGTGATCAAGTTGGACAGGTTGTGGATCTTGTCGGCCGATGCCACGGCGCGCGCCTCATCGTGCGGGCTGTGGCGCAGGTGTGCGATGTAGGTCTCTTTCCGCGTGCGCCATGGGAGGGTCTTCGGCGGTTCGGTCACGTCGCTGACGATCGCCAGCACCTGCTCGCCAAACCGGTGCCGGATGACGTCGCGCCCGAGTGTCGTGTCTTCCAGCGAATCGTGGAGAATCGCGGCGACGATGGCGTGCTCGGCAAAGCCGAAGTCTCCCACGATCATGGCTACCGAGAGCGCGTGCGTCGCCTCGAATCCCCGGCCGGCCTTGCGCCGCTCGAGCCCGTGGGCCTCCAGCATCGTGGTGATTGCCAGCTCGACGTGTGGGGAAAACATGCAAGTCCCGGGGAGGAGTGTGCTTGCTCCAGCAACACTGGGCGGATATTGCGGTGGGTCTGAGGACGGGTTTCCGCCGCTCCTAATCGGACTGTGCCACGTAGGTCTTCCGCGCGCGCGCCGTCATCCCACTCTGCTTCACCCGGACCTCGAGTTCGTGGAGCTTGCCGTCCCGGACCGTTGGGGCGAATCCAAGCACATACTGGCTGTGTAGCTCCTGGGCGACCCGTGTGAACGTTGGGCCCAGCTCGTCGGTGTCCTTCAGCTCGAAATATCCGCCGCCGGTTTCCTCGGCGAAGGTCTTGAGCCGGCCGTCGGGATTGCTTCGCACCTGCCGCAGCCCGTTGTGATAATCCACTTCGAGGCCGATGGTGTAGAGCATCACCTCTTCGACCCGCGCCATGTCGAGTGCCTCCCGCCAGCCTATCTGATGCTGGGTGTCCTCGCCGTCGGTAAAGATTAGTGCCACCTTCCGACCCTCGATACCCTCCAGCGAGTCGATGCTCGCGGCGATCGCGTCGTAGAGCCGGGTCGGGTTGCCGAACTGCAGCCGGTCGAGTGCCCGGATCAGGGCGTCGCGGTCTCCGCTGAACTCGGCTTCCGGCAGGATCTGTATCTTGTCGTTGAAGGCGCCCACTTTGCCGCGGTCATCCGGCAGCATTCGGATGAGGAACTGCTCGGCTCCGGCCATCAGGAGGTCGAGGCTGGGCGTCATACTCGCGCTGGTGTCGAGCATTACCACGACGGTGATCGGCCGAATCTCGTTTTCGAAAAGGACGATCTCTTGGAGCTGTTCCTCGTCCAGTATCTCGAAGTCTTCCTGGACCAGATTCGGGACCAGCCGCCCGTTCTCGTCGGTCACCGTGACGTAGAGGTCGACAATCTCGGTGCCAGAGCGGAACACCGGCAGCTGCGGCTGCTGCGCGGCTACGACCGCCGCGGCGAGGCAGGTCAACAACACGATCGTCAGCGATGGACGGGTAAGCATGGATAGAGCTTAGCAACCTTCGGCATTTTCATGCAACGTGATGTGGCCCGAGCGCGTCTATGGAATAGACGCCTGTACCGCACCCGGTTCCTTGGACACACATTTAGACTACGCAGCTTGACGTAGCTCGTACTCCTCGCGCGCTTCAA
>JASLOY010000350.1 GCA_030745255.1 Vicinamibacterales bacterium | reverse complement strand
CGACGGCCCATGTCGTCATTTGCCCTGTACGCGTGCAGGGAGACGGAGCGGCCGGCCAGATCGCCCGCGGCATCGAGCACCTCTCGAGACAGGACGGCGTCGACGTCCTTATCGTTGGGCGGGGCGGCGGGTCGCTCGAGGACCTCTGGGCATTCAACGAAGAGCCGGTCGCACGGGCGATCGCGGCTTCCGCGGTTCCGGTGATCTCGGCGGTCGGCCACGAGATTGACGTGACGATGAGCGATATGGTGGCCGACATTCGCGCTGCGACCCCTTCGGCTGCAGCCGAGATCGTGGTCGCGGGTCGGGACGAGCTCGTCGGCCGCGTGGACCGGCTTGGCGAACGGCTGCAGGCAACGCTCCTCGACACGATCCGGCATCGTCGCACCCTGGTCCTCCAGCTCGAGCGCCGCCCGGGTCTCGCCGGCTGGCCCGCCCACGTCGCGGTACGCGGCCGGCACGCCGCCGAGCTGACGCACGCCCTGACCCGCGCCACCGGGGCAACACTGGCCGTTCGAACCCGCCACCTGCGTACCGCCCAGCTCGGGCTGGAGGCCAGAGAGCCAGGCCGTCAGCTCGAAACGAGCCGCACCCGTTTGGTAACAGCCGACGAGCGGCTTGGCGCGACGATCGTCCATCGGCACCAGCGGCTGGAGAGCCGCCTGGGCGACCTGACGGGCCGTCTCGACACGCTGAGCCCCCTGGGGGTCCTCTCGCGCGGCTACGCCGTCTGCTGGAACGCGGATCGCACCGCGATCGTGCGGGACGCGTCGGTGGTGGCGGTGGGAGACGATGTCGGGATCACCCTCCGTCACGGTGAGCTCACGTGCACGGTGACCGCCAAGGGCTGACTGGCGAGGCTCCGCCTCGCTAGCCGAACTTTTCTCGCAGCCCCGCTACGCTGGGGCTAGACTCCTTGAACGGAGGCTGTCGTGGTGAGGGCGAAAAGAACACGCTCGAAATCTGACTCAATTGTCAAGATGAACGTTTTTCAAGGAGTCTAGACATGGAGAATCAGATCAAGGACTTCGAGTCTGCCATCGGTGAACTCGAGACTATCGTGAAGACTCTCGAGGCAGGTGACCTGTCACTCGAGCAGTCGCTCGAACTCTTCGAGCGCGGTGTCCAATTGTCTCGATTCTGCCACGCGCGGTTGGAAGACGCGGAGCGACGGATCGAGGTTCTCAGCCAGAGTGGCAAACGCGAAGCGGCGCCCGAGACGCTGAACCCCTCGCCCGAGGACGGCGGCGCGGCGTGACCACACCCTCCGATTTCAACCGGTATCTCGAGACCCGCCGCGCCGAGATCGACGCGGCGCTCGAAGCGGTGCTTCCGGTTCCGCCGGCCTGCCCCCCACCCATCGCCGAAGCGATGCGCTACAGCCTGTTCGCAGGGGGCAAGCGCCTGCGCCCAATCCTGACTCTGGCAGCGGCCGAGGCGGTGGTCCAGAGCGGTCACACCGACCCCCACAGCCGCGACACCGGAATGGCGCTGGCAATGACAGCCGCCTGTGCGGTTGAGCTGATCCATACCTATTCCCTCGTACACGACGACCTCCCGGACATGGATGACGACGACTTGCGGCGCGGGCGGCCCACAGCGCACGTCGTCTATGGGGCGGGTGTGGCGATCCTCTCCGGGGATGCGTTGCTGACCCAGGCGTTTGTTGCCCTGGCGCGGTGTCTGTCGGACGAGCCGTCCGAGTTCGAACGGCGGCGTCTCCGCGCCATTGCCCGCATCGCCGAGGCAGCCGGTGCCGCCGGCATGGTCGGGGGTCAGGTGCTCGACCTGGCCGCAACCGGCACCGGACCCGGCGGCGAGGCCGCGAGGCGGCGTAAGGGATCCGAGGAGACCGACCTTCGCGAAATGCACGAGCGCAAGACCGGCGCCCTGATCGGCGCGGCGGCGGTGACCGGGGCGATCCTGGCCGGGGGCGACGAGGCCGCTGTCGAGGCTATTGACCGATACGCGATGCACCTCGGTCTTGCGTTCCAGATCGTCGACGACATCCTCGACGTCGAAGGGAGCGCTGCGGAGCTGGGAAAAACCGCGGGCAAGGACGCCGCCGCCGGCAAGCCGACCTATCCCTCCGTCCATGGTCTCGACCGGTCGAAGGTGCTCGCTACCGAGGCTGTCGGCTCGGCGCGCGAGGCGCTGGCGAGCGTGGGTCTTGGCGGCCGGCTGAACGAGATTGCCGAGTGGGTCGTCTCGAGGAGCCATTGACATTGAGGTGAAAGTCTGGCGGAACGGTGTCGGAGCGAAACTGAAACCGAAGCTGGCGACACCCTCCGGACTCTCCTGCCTTCTGACTTCTGACTCCGCAGGGAGTTGCAGAGCGACCATGCCCCGCGTCCGACTCGATACGCTGCTCCACACTCGTGGACTGGTCGACTCGCGCACGCGCGGACGGGCGTTGATCCTGGCCGGGCAGGTGCGGGTGAACGGCCAAACCGCGACGAAGGCCGGCACACTCGTCTCTGCCAACGCCGATGTCACACTTGACCAGCCGGACCACCCGTATGTGGGGCGTGGCGGCGTCAAGCTGGCCCACGCACTCGACGAGCTCGGCATCGACCCGACCGGCGCGGTGGCGCTCGACATCGGCGCATCAACCGGCGGGTTTACCGACGTCCTGCTGCGACGGGGGGCGCGCACGGTAGTAGCCCTCGATGTCGGACATGGCCAGTTGGCGTGGAGCCTGCGCCGCGACCCACGCGTGGTCGTACTCGAGCGGGTGCATATCGCTACCGTGGCACCCGAGACGTTGCCACCGGCTCAGCGCCGCTTCGACATCATCACGGTGGACGTCTCGTTCATTTCAATCCGGTATTTCATCGGGCGGCTCCCGATGCTGCTCCGGCCCGACGGGGATCTCGTCGCCCTCGTGAAGCCGCAGTTCGAGGCAGGACGCGCCGAAGTCGGCCGCGGCGGACTCGTGACGAACCCGGAGGTCCACGCCCGCGTCGTGGCGGCTGTAGCGACCGAGGCCGCTGAGGTAGGATTGACACGCGTGGCGATGACGCCCTCACCGATCACCGGCGCCGAAGGCAACCGGGAATTCTTTCTCCATCTGCGACACACCGCCGAAACGTGATGTGTGCCGA
Organism: Vicinamibacterales bacterium; assembly: GCA_030745255.1. Taxonomy (GTDB): domain Bacteria; phylum Acidobacteriota; class Vicinamibacteria; order Vicinamibacterales; family UBA8438; genus NP936. Next base: position 1,536 of record JASLOY010000350.1, on the reverse strand, counting down.
GGCGCCCTCACCCGGGGTCACACTCCGTCCGATCACGACGGTCGGCATCGTGGCGAAGACTCGTCTCCAGGACGCAGCGCCGGTCGTGCGCGACGTGGTGAACTGGCTCGAAGAGCGGAACTTGCGCCCGGTGGTCGAGGCGGGCACGGCGGAGATGGCCGGGCTGACCTCGGTCTCGATCGCCGCCCCCTCAGCGCTCCCCGACGCGTCGGACCTGATTCTGGTGCTGGGGGGCGATGGGACGCTGCTGGGAATGGCTCGGCAGATTGCCGCTGCGGAGAAAGACCCGCCCATCCTCGCCGTCAATTTTGGGAGCCTCGGGTTCCTGACCGAGACCACCCTCCCGGAGCTCTTCGACGCGCTGGCGTCGGTCGTGGACGGCCGTGCGCGTGTCGACGAAAGGAAGATGTTGCGCTCGCGTACCGTACGGGGCGACACCGTGCTGACCGAACAGGTCGTGCTCAACGACGTGGTGATCACGAAGAGTGCGTTGTCCGGCATTCTTGACCTGTCGGTGTCGGTCGGGGACCAGTTCGTGGCCAGATTCAGGGCCGATGGGCTGATCATCGCGACACCAACCGGGTCGACCGCCTACAATCTGTCGGCTGGTGGCCCGATTGTGCACCCGCTCGTCAATGCGGTGGTACTCACCCCGATCGCGCCGCACGCGCTCACGAACCGCCCGGTCGTCCTGCCCGAAACGTCGGCGATCCGCATCCAACCGGAGCCCAGTGACGGGCACACCGAGGCGTTCGCCAGTTTCGACGGCCAGACCGGATTCAAGCTCGAAAGCGGAGACGCCGTCATTGTGGAACGGGCCACACGACCGTTGCGCATGATTCGCGCCGCCTCGCGTCCCTACTTCGCGGTGCTTCGCGAGAAGCTCCGGTGGGCCGAACGCTGAGCCCAGCACGTTTGTTCGTGTCGTGACTGTGACGGCGCGCCGAGCCAACGAGAACAGATGACGACCCTGGGCCTCGACGGGATCGACCCGCTTCCGGCGCGCATCGAACGACTTGGCGAGCTCGCGCTCGATCTCTGGTGGAGCTGGAACCCGCACGCCCGGAACGTCTTTCGTCGTCTCGACTACGCACTCTGGCGAGCGACTGACCACAATCCGGTGCGGATGCTCCGGCTGCTGCCACCGGCGGCGGTCGAAGCAGCCAGCCGAGACGCAATCTTCCTGGATCTCTACGACCGTGCGCTGGGCGACCTGGATCCGACCCGGACTGCCACCGGGACCTGGTGGAGCGAGCGGATGCCCGCTATGCCCGGCCGGTCGATTGCCTACTTCTCGGCCGAGTTCGCAATCCATCAGTCGCTACCGATCTACGCCGGCGGCCTCGGTGTGCTGGCGGGTGATATCTGCAAGGAGGGTAGCGACCTTGGTCTGCCGCTCCTCGGGGTCGGCTTCATGTACCCGCAGGGCTACTTCCACCAGCACGTGTCAGCCGACGGCTGGCAACAGGAAGGTTACGAGCAGCTGAACTGGGCCGATGTGCCCGTCACCCCGGCGGTGACACCGGGTGGGCGGCC
>JASLOY010000034.1 GCA_030745255.1 Vicinamibacterales bacterium | reverse complement strand
AGTTTCCGCAGGGCTCAGACACCTGGCGCCCACTGCAGCCGACCGAGACGCTGGATGTGCGCGACACGCGCGGCCTGGGCGTGTTCGGGCGGCTCGCGGTCGGGGCGGAGCGCGACCAGGCACAGGCGGAGCTCAGCGCGATCGCTGGGCGCCTGACAGCACAGTACCCGGACACCAACACCGACATCGACGCCGTGGTGCAGACGTTCAACGACTGGGCCAATGGCGGCGAGATCCGGGTCGTCTTCCTGACGCTGATGGGTGCGGTGGCCTTCGTGCTGCTGGTCGCGTGCGCCAACGTCGCCAACCTGCTGCTGGCACGGTCGGCGCGTCGCGCGCGTGAAGTGGCCGTGCGTGTCTCGTTGGGTGCGAGCCGCTGGCGGATCATCCGCCAGCTGTTGCTCGAGAGCCTCGCGCTGGGCATCGTGAGCGGGGTTGTCGGGCTGGCGATGTCGGTCGTCGGGGTCCGCCTGTTCGACCTGGCGGTGGCCGACGTCGGCAAGCCCTACTGGATTCAGTTCACGATGGACTGGCGCGTCTATGGCTTTCTCGGACTGGTCTGCCTCGTCACCAGCGTGGTCTTCGGGCTGGCGCCGGCGATGCACCTGTCGAAGACCAACGTCAACGAGATCCTGCAGGAAGGCGGTCGGTCCGGCACTGGCGGAACCCGCGTCAAGCGGATGAGCGGAGCGATGGTCGTGGTGGAGGTCATGCTGACGGTCGTCCTGCTGGCCGGCGCCGGATTGATGATGCGCAGTTTCTTGACGCTGTATCAGCTCGACCCGGGTGTCGACGGCGATCGGCTCCTGACCGCCCGGCTCACGCTGGTGAGCCAGAAATATCCTGAAGCGGAGCAACGCGCCGTCTTCGCGGAACAGCTCGTCGATCGTCTCAACGCGATCCCGGGCGTCCTGGCGGCGTCGGTCGCCAGCAACGTGCCGCTTGGTGGTGCTGCCCAGCGAACGATCGAGCTCGACGGTCGCCCGAATTCCACAGATAGCGCGGCCCCGCAGGTGTCGGTGGTGCAGGTAGGCGAGCAGTACCTGGACACTGTCGGGGTGTCCACGCTGCAAGGTAGAAGCCTGATGAACACGGACGGGCAGCCCGGCTCGGAGGCGGTGGTCGTCAACACCCGGTTCGCGGCCCGGTTCCTGGACGGTGAAGAGGTTCTTGGCCGTCGCATCCGGCTCGACGTCGACTCGGACGAGCCGGGTCCTTGGATGACGATCGTGGGCGTCAGCCCGACCATCAGGCAGTCGGGCATCGAGCAGAGCGAGCCGGACGCCGTCGTCTACCGCATGATGCGGCTCGCCCCGTCGTCCTCACTGTCGCTGCTGCTGTCCACCGAAGGAAATCCGACCGGACTCCTACCGCAGGTGCGCGAGGCGGTGCAGTCGATCGACCAGGATTTGCCGATCTACCAAACCAACACGCTGACCGGTGTGCTGGCAGAGGCACGGTGGCCGTTCCGTGTGTTCGGGACGATGTTCGCCATCTTCGCCCTGGTCGCGCTGATCCTATCGGCCGTCGGCATCTACGCCGTCACCGCCTACTCGATCACCCAGCGGACCCAGGAAATCGGCCTGCGGATGGCGCTTGGCGCCCAACCGAAGCAGGTGGTCTGGATGGTCATGCGGCGCGGCCTGATTCAGCTGGTGATCGGTCTGTCGATCGGGCTGGTCGGCGCGGCCGGTGTCGGACAGGTGCTTCAGGGCCTGCTCGTGCAGATCTCCCCCACCGACCCGGCGACACTTGGGATGATCCTGCTGGTCCTCGGCTCGGTCACCGCGCTGGCCTGTCTGGGTCCGGCCAGACGCGCCGCACTGCTCGACCCGTCCGACGCGCTGCGGTTCGAGTGAAACGATCCGAGGCCCTGCGAACGGGTCACGAGCCCGACAGGTTGTGGGGTCTTCAGCCGCTTGCCAACGACAGGAGGCGTTGCTCAGCCTCTTCTGCCTACAGGCTCCGGGCTACAGGCGCTCGGCTGACGCTGAGCCCCTCGCCAACGTCGCCCCGTGAAGCCCGAGCCGGCAGGCCGCACGACCCACAGAGGGTCATCAGAGCGCCTGAAGTCCGCAGCCCTTCAGGCTGGTGTCGTTCAGCGGCTCACTAGAGAAGCCCGACGATAGGTCCGAGCACCACCAGCAGCGCCGTGATCAGCACGACCCAGACCAGACTGACGACCGCACCCGGCACGAACATGTCGAGCATGCGGTAGTAGCCCTTGCCGTAGGTGACGAGCGGGACCGCATCGAGCGGCAGCAGGAAGGCGCACGACGCCGTGAACGCGACCGGCAGCGCATAGAGCGCGGGGTTCTGCCCGGTCGACAGCGCCAGGAGCGCAAGCGGCGGGATCAATACCGAGTTGATGACCGGCCCGATCGGCAGCGCCAGGTGGATGACCACGGTAAAGGCGCTGACCAGGGCCACGATCGATACGGCGCCCCAGCTCTCGAGGCCCCCCAGCGAACCGTCGACCAGCCACTGGGCCAGGCCGGTCTCGACCGATGCGGCGCCGATCGACGTGACGCCACCCACCATCAGCAGCGCCTCCCAGCCGATGCCGCGCTCCGCTTCCTTCCAGGTGAAGAGCTGCATCCCGGGCAGGAACATCGCGATGGCCCCGACCATACTCACGAGCACGACGTCGAGCGCCTCGACCCACGTGCTGGAAATCCACAGCACGATCATCGTGGCCAGGATGACGAGAACCCGCCATTCCTTGGCGGTCACCGGCCCCAGCTGCGCGCGCTCGGACGGCACGTTGCCAACGGCGGTCACGGTCGTCATCTCCGGCGGATACCAGCGCAGCAACACCCAGACCGACAGCGGCAGCATGACGAGCACCATCGGGATGCCGATGACCATCCAGTCGAGAAACCGGACCGTGACGTCGCCGTACTCCTGTATGAAGAAGATGCCCAGTATATTGATGGAGCTGCCGGCCGGCGTGGCGACGCCGCCGATGAGCGCCGCAAACGGAATCCCGATCATCAGCGCCTTGGCGAACGACGACTTGCCGGGCGTGAGTCCCATCTTCTCGAGGAGCCCCAGTGACACCGCCATGAAGATCGCGGTAGCCGGCACGTCCGACATGATTGTCGACACCAGCGCCGTGCCGCCCATGAACACCAGCACGACCCGCCGGCTGTCGGTGCCCGCCTTGTCGAGCAGCCAGAGCGCGAAGCGTCGATCCAGCCCCGAGCTGATGAACGCCTGCGCGATGACGAACATGGCGAGCACGAAGAAGAACACCGGGCTGATGAAGGTGCTGAAGGCAGTCGGCAGATCTCCCACCCGGAACATCGGCTGCAGCACGACGGCGAGCAACGCCGTCACCGCCACCGGCACCGCCTCGGTCACCCAGAGGACCAGCACCACCGCGAAGATGGCGGCCATCCGCTGTCCCTCGGGCGGCAGCGACTGGGGACCTGGCACCGCCAGCACGATGAGCGCGGTCAAGATGGCGAGCGCGAAACCGCGAGCACCCGGGAGTCCGACGAGGGTCGTCTGGTCAGTCGAAGACATGTCGTGTCCACTGGCAGTGGGGCCCATTGCCGTTCGGGCAATCCTGGCTCACCGATTCGGCATGTAACAATAGCCGCATTCCAGGACTTCGCGCAGCCAAGATGCCCACAGACGGCGCGGCTCCACCGATCGGGATCACGAACGACGACCCGCTACGCCGCAGCGGGCTCCCCCCTTTTTTCCAGATCGCGAACGCGGACGAGCTCGGTCTAGCGCTCCCGGAGAATCGCCACGGTCAGAGCGTCCGGGTATGGGCCCGGTCACTGACGGCGATGCAGAAGGAGGCGATCGTCGTCCCGGTTCGCGCGGGCACCGCGTGGCGACTGGCCAGTGATGAAGGCCCGTATCTCGACGGCCTGGATGCGGCACCCTGCCCGTTGGCATTCATGACGACCGGCATGGTGTCGTCCTACATGCACGAGATCCTGGCGCTCGCGAAGCAGCGGGACGTCGCTCTGCGGGAGCTCGTCCTCGTCCAGGACAACCACTACACCATGGAAGGATCGGCCTTGCGGGGCACGTTGACGGGCGGAGCCCTACCGCCCGCGCTCGAAGTACGGATCGACACGGACGCGGATAACGACGGCCTGCACGACCTGGTGACCGAGGCCGTGCGCGCATCACCGGTCGACGGGCTGCTACGCCCGCGGCTCACCGCGCGGTTCACGTTGACCGTGAATGGCGACAATCTGCCCGTCGGCCGGGTTGCGGCGCTCGCGCGGAGGGCCGAGCCGGACCCGGGCGACCAGTTCTCCCACGTCAGACCGGCCGCCGGACAGGACGGAGAGACCGTGACCCGGCTCGACGCTGTACGTCCCCTCACCGGTGTCGCCGGAGGGGCGGGGACGAGCCTGCGGGCCGAGCAACGACGGCAGCTGCACGTGCGAGCGGTCTGCCGAAGGCGCCCGGACAGGGTGAAGGAGATCGAACAGCACCTGTACCGGCCACTGGGTTCGACGTTCCGCCTGCTATCGGACGAAGCGGCGGGGCTCGGCGGCACCGGAACCGCACCCGATGCAGTGAGCTATATGGCGGCGGGCCTGGCGTTCTGTTTCATGACCCAGCTTGGCCGCTACGCCGCGATCCTGAAAAGGAACATGGACCGCTACCGGGTCGTCCAGGACGCGCATTTTTCCCTCGGCGGCTCCGGTCACCCCGGGACGGCGGAGGCGGTCGAGACCCACGTCCACCTGGACACGTCCGAAGGCGAGGACTTCGCTCGCCAGTGTCTCGACATGGCCGAGCAGACCTGTTTCCTGCATGCGCTCTGCCGGACACCGCTCGAGCCGACGATCACGATCACGCGGCTCTAGTTCGGGGCCCGATTGCCATAGGCGTCGCCTAGAATCTCTCGCCGCGCCTTCATGCCGGCCGTGTACCGCTCGGTCTCGTCCATGACTACCTCTCGTCATTACTCATTGTCGTCACTGGACGACGCGGGGGAATCGCCGTGGGCGTCCGAATCGCCACAGCGAGCCAGCACCCGGTCGATGAACACGCGCGCCGCGCCCAGGTAGTGCTCCGGCGCCAGATGCCGCTCGATGTCGGCGCGGTCGAGATGTCGGGCAACCACCGGGTCGGCGGCGAGCACATCCGCCAACGAGCGGCCGTCGTCTGCCGCGCGCCGGCAGGCGGCCTCGACACACGCGTGGGCCTCTGACTTGCCCAGCGGCGCCGCCAGCGCCATCGCAACCGCCTCGGCCAGCAGCATCCCCCCAGTCGCGTCGACATTCGCGCGCATCCGGTCCGGGTCGACCACGAGCCCGTCGAGCGCGTCTGCCAGGGCCTTGGCGCCGCCGGCGGTCACCACCACGAGGTCGGGCAACGCGTCCCATTCGGCCTGCCAGCCGCCCAGCCCTCGCTCGTGCTCCTGGACCATGGCACCGAGGACGGTCGCGACCAGACCGGGCGCGCGCGCGGCCGCCGCCAGCGCGACCGACGCCCCGACCGGGTTGCGCTTCTGCGGCATCGTCGACGACCCGCCGCGTCCTTCGGCCGGCGCCTCGGACACCTCGCCCACCTCGGTCTGCGCCAGCAGCGCCAGATCGCGCGCGATCTTGCCGGCAACGCCGGTCGCGACGCCGAGCGCGCAGGCGAGCTGCGCGAAGCGGTCGCGAATGGCATGCCACGGCGTGTCCGTCGTCTGCAGCCCGAGTCGTTCGGCGAGTGCGTCGGCAACGGCCGGGCCCCGCGACCCGAGCGAGGCAAGTGTGCCGGCCGCACCGCCGAACTGCAGTACGCCTGCCTCGTCGAGTCCGCTCTGCAGCCAGCGGCGCGTTCGGTCAAGGCCGTCGAGCCAGCCGGCCGCCTTCACACCGAATGTCGTAGGAGTGGCCTGCTGCAGCCAGGTCCGACCGGCCATCGGCGTGTCGGCGTATCGCCGCGCCAGTCTGGCAGAGGCACGGGTCGCCCGCTCGATGTGGCCGAGGATGTCCGGTACGGCCGCCCGGAGTTGCAGCACGAGCGCGGTGTCCATGACGTCCTGACTGGTCGCGCCCCAGTGGACGTAGCGCGCTGCGTCCGCATCGGTCGCCGCGACGCGCGCGGTCAGATGCCGCACCATGGGGATGACCGGGTTGCCCGCGTGAGCCGTCTCGCTGGCGAGGGTGGCCCGATCGTAGAGCTCGGCACGCGCAGCGGCGCGAATGTGGGCGACACATCCGGCCGGCACCACACCGACTGCCGCTTCGGCGTCGGCCAGCGCCGCCTCCACATCCAGCATCGCCTGCAGCTGGGCGACCGCGGTGAACCGGACGGCGACCTGTGGATCGCCCAACAACCGGTCGTGGAGGCGAACGTCGGGTTCAGACATCGAAGAACACCGTCTCGCACGGCCCCTGCAGCGCTATGTCGAAGCGGTAGCGTCCCTCGGCGCCCCTTACGGCGATGAGCGTCGACCGCCGGTCGGTCGGCAGGCGCGTCAGAATGGTGTCCGTCGCGTTCGACGGCTCATCGTCGAAGTAAACGCGGGTGACGAGCCGCGTCAGCAGACCGCGCGCGAACAGACCGACGACGAGGTGCGGCGCTTGCGGCGCGCCGTTCGGGCCGGGCACTGAACCCGGCCTGATCGTCTCGACGGTGAATCCTCCATCGACGCCCACGTGAATCCGACCGAATCCACTGAACGATCCGTCCGGCCCCGGGTCGCGCGGATCGTCCGGATGGCTCCACCGCCCCTCGGCGTCGGCCTGCCAGACTTCGATGAGCGCGTCCGAGACCGGCTCACCGGCCCCGTCACGCACGGTGCCCTGTACGGTGATGCGCCCGGGTGTGCCCTCCGCCGCCAGCACCAGCGTGTCACGCCTGGGAATCAGGATCCCGAAGAACGGCCCGATCGTCTGCGAGGGGGTCAGCGAGCGCACGTCACAACCCCGTCGGCGTGGCGTCTCTGCCGCGCAGCACGATGTCGAAGCGATAGCCGAGCGCCCACACCGGCTCGGTCAGCGCGAGATCGAACGTCGAGACCAACCGCGAGCGCGCGCGCTCGCTCGGAATCGAATTGAAGATCGGGTCGAGCTCCAGCAGCGGATCGCCCGGAAAGTACATCTGGGTCACGAGCCGTGTCAGGAAGCTGCGACCGTAGACCGAGAAGTGCACATGCGCCGGCCGCCAGGCGTTGTCGTGATTCTGCCAGGGATACGCACCCGGCTTGACCGTGACGAACCGGAACCGCCCATCGGCCCCTGTCATCACGCGACCGGCACCGCTGAAGTTCGGGTCCAGCGGCGCATCGTGGAGGTCGCAGGCATGTCGATACCGACCAGCCGCGTTCGCTTGCCAGACCTCGACGAGGGTCTCGGGTGCCGGCCGCTCGTCCTCGTCCAGCACGCGACCCTCGATGATGATGCGCTCGCCGAGCGGCGCGCCCGCATGCTGGCGCGTCAAGTCGTGGTCCAGCGGCCCGGTCTCGCCGTACTCGTACACCGGACCGGTGATCTCCGACAGAGTCTGCGGAATGATGACGAGAGGTTGCACCGGATGGCGGAGCACCGTGGACCGATACGCCGGGGAGTCGTTCGGCGGCATGTCACCGTCAGCTGGGCGGCGATACCCGCGGGGCAGCGAGACCGCGTCGCTCACCGGAGTCCTCCTTCGGACCAAAGGCGCCGTGTCACGGCGCCGATCCTATCGGAGTTCGACGCCGGCCGCACGCGGCCCGGGGCGGTGGGCACTGTCAGCCTCAATTTGACAATGCCACCGCCCTACCAGCATCAGTTCCCGTCCTGCGCACGGGCCACCTCGAGGATGAGCGCCATGCTGCGATTGCCCTCGTGACAGGCGAACTCGTAGACCGGCTCGTCCCGTCTGCTGAGCGGAAACGCCGCTCGCCAGGGGCTCGCGAAGGATGCCGGATCGTCGATCGTGAAGCCGTAACGCAACGTCCCATCGTCGGTTCGGGTATACCGCTCGGTGATGCGCACCTCCGGGCCCGAGCCGAAGATCGTCCGTTGAGGGTGGACGTTGGTCGTCTCGACCACCAGCGTGTCGCCCTCCCAGTGCCCCCGGGCGCTGCCACGCCACTGCGGGATCTGTGTCGCCAGGCGAGGCCGACCGTCCAACGGGACGATGCTCGCCTCGTGGGTCATCTCTTGCAGAATCACGACGTGGTCGGGTGTTTGGAAGATCTGCACGTTGTTGTTGTAGCCCGTCGCGGTTGGGAGGATCGGAGATGCCTCCACCACGATGCACCGAGCGCTCAGGGCCCGGTCTTCCGGATTGTCCGCCGAGCGAGCCCCATCCGGCATTCCGAGGGTCTTCTGGCGCATCATGCCCATCTTGGTTCGCGCGGGGATGCGGCCGTTGGCCGGGTCGACGATAAGCGAGGTCTGTCCTCCCCCGGCCAGTTGCTCGCCGAGATCCACGAAGTCGGCGTTGACGCCTCGGGCAAGCATGGCGGCGTTGGCGTCGAGGCTCTGGCGCAGATACGACGCTGGGCAGGGCCCGCGCAGTCGGCAGGTCAGGTCATGCCGGGCAGAGGAGGATTGCGGCTTGAGGCCTTGCAGCTGTGCAGGACCTGTCTCTGACATGGCACTCCTGGCCACATCCGGCGTCCTGAGACAGAGCCTGCGCGTCATCCGACGGAGTTCGACCGATCGTGATGAGTCACCTGTCCGAGGCCGCCGGCGTCGCCCCAGCGTCCGCCCTTGTAGATGCGGACGGCCACCGAGCGTGTTTGGGAGATCAGGGTACCGTCCGCCGTGTACCGCCAGTATCCGCCGAGCACGTGCGCCTTGTCGTGGGTGGCATGCAGGACGAGCGGTCGATCCGGGCGAAGCCGTGTGTAGTCGTAGTCGCCGACGGCGCCGCCCGCCAGCTCGGCGAACTCGTCGAGATTGGTTTGCAGTGTCCCGGTGCCGGTCGAGGCGGTGACTTCCGACAGGTTGAGCCGGCTGCTCACGCCGCTGGTCCGCCAACCGGTCATCGGGCGACCATTTCTCGCGTCGCGCGAGCGGTCGCGGGGGCCATAGCCGAACGACACGCTGGCGCGCCGCGTGCCCACCGGGAGCTCGGGTTCGTAGGATCCGCGCCCGGTGCTGCGGTCATTCAGGATCTCCTCGTTCCGATAGCCGAACTGCGCCAGATAGCCCTGACTGCCAACGCGATGGGTCAACTCGGCGTCCGGATGACGATTCCCCTCGTACCCACGCTCATGAAAGATCGTCGACGCGAGCTGGATGGCCCACCGGCCGTCGTTGTTCGTCACCGAGTAGATGCCGTCGCAGTCGAGCAGCTTGTGTCCGTTCGCGGTGTAGCGGGTGAACGACAGCGAGAAGACACCGCCAACGGGACAGTAGAGGTGTACGTTGACGCCCTCGAGGAGGTCGTATGAACCCGCACTGATGCGACTGGGTCCGCGCCTAGTGCCGTTCATGGTCGGCGGTGGAGCGGCGCGCAGCTCGGCGGCGTTCTCCACCAAGATTGGTTCGATGTCTTCGTAGATGGCGAACGGGAAGTGCAACGTACGCGCGACAGCGTCGAGGTCTCGCTGCGAGAGCGCGGTGAAGAATTCCAAAATCAGCCGAAGACCCTAGGTGACCGGGAGGGCGAACGACACCGGGAATCGCGAGTCGAGCTGCGCCCCTGGCCCGAGACCGGCCGGCCGGTCGAAATCGAGCTCCTGCCTGGCTGCGACCACCGTGCCGGCCCGCGAGGTTTCTCGAAGGCCCCCGAACGCGCCCAGGGCGCCAACGGCCCCGACTGTGCGAAAAAACTTCCGGCGGTTGACCTGCGGTCCGTTCGACATCGCGACACCTCCTTGCCGTCAGCAACTGGTAGCCGACAACGTATCACTTTGTGGCATGGTAGACCCCGTAAGGAGGGACGACATGAGGCGACACCTACAATCCGGGAGCGCAGGTGCGGGCCTGGCCGCGGTGCTGGCCATCTCGATCGGCTGCCAGGCGGGTGACGAGCGGAGCCAACCATGGTTCGGCCTCGAGGCACCGCCGGGCCTCGGCGATCCCCACGCGCCCGTGGTCGACGTCGCAGATGTCCTGCCGGCACCGCCGGTCGTCCCGCCAGGCGAGGAGAAGTACTCCGAGCTCGAGGGATCGCGAATCCTTAAGGACGTCGATTCGATCACTGATTTTTCCCGACGCGATCGGGCTGCCGGGAACCGGATGTGGGGCCGCGTCACCGGGAGACCGGCGGCCGTCGAAACGATGCGGTGGGTGGCCGACCGATTTCGGGAGGCCGGTCTCGAGTCGGTCGAGCTCCAAGCGTATGACGGGACCGAGCCGATGTGGTGGCCGCAAGCGTGGGAGGCCCGCCTGCTCGCCGACCCGGCCTTCGGCTCGGGCAGCGTGGACATCACGCTCGAATCGGCGCTACCGACGAGCGGCTCAGCGATCTCCGGCGGCACCGTCACGGCGGCGCTGGTCGATGTGGGACGCACGTCCGACGACGCCCTACCGGATGTCGACATCGAGGGCAGAATCGCCATCCAGCATCTGCGGCCAGCCTCGGGCGCCTATTCCGAACGTCGGCAGACCGTGGCGAGGGCACGCGAGCTGATGGCACGCGGCGCGGCAGCCGTGCTCAATGTCGTCGAGCAGACAGGCAACATGCACGTCCGCGACTTCAGCAACTGCGACGGCCCCTGCTTCAACATCGGTGCCGCCGACGGGGCCTTCCTCGACGCCGTCATGACACACGCCGCCGAGGCGGGGGTGTCCGACGCACTCCGCATGGAGCTGGCGCTGACGACCGAGACGCTGACGGCGCTCACCGGCCAGAACGTCGTGGGCGTCGTGCCGGGCCGCGGTGACGAGACGATCATCGTCAACGCGCATGCCGACGGCTGGTTCGATGCCGCGGGCGACAACGGGGACGGGCTCGCGGTGCTGCTGGCCATGGCGCGGCACTTCGCGAAACCGGAGCATCGGATCGACCGCACACTGGTGTTCGTCGCCAGCGGCGGACATCACAGCCGCGGACTGAACGGCCCGTCGAATTTCGTCGCGATGAACCCGGCGCTGACCGACGACACGGTGCTGGTACTCAATCTGGAACACATCGCGCAGCTCGCGATCCGGCCCGGCGCGTGGACCGTCGATGCGACCGAGCAACGGATGAGCTTCGGGATCGACAACGAGTCGACCTTCCTGATCGACGCCGGGCGGCGGGGCATGGAGCGATACGGTTTCAATCTCAACCCGGAGTTCCGGGCGGCAGTACCGGGCGACCTGGGGGGGTACCGTTCGCTTGGCGCGGCGCGCGTCCAGGCGATTCACTCCGGACCGATGTATCACACGAGCGGTGACGTGCTGGCGACGATCTCGGCATCCGGCCTGGAGCGCGCGGCACGCTTCTACACCTTCTTCGTGCGTGAGGCAGCGAAGGCGGCGCTCGAAGAGATCGGACGAGGGCCGCAGTAGCCGCACCCGGCGCCGGATCGACGTTCCCAACAGAACAGGGCGGTATCGCTGCCCGTCTTCGGCCGACCGTGTCCACCAGCCTTTGGCGCCCCCCATCGATCTGCGCCAGCGCTAACGCCGGTGAGCGAAGGCGGGATACAATTCGCTCATCCGGAGGAATTCAATGGAACGACGCGTCTCCCGCCGTACTTCTGCCCTGCTCGCCGCGCTCATTCTCGTCTCCGTGCCAGCCGCCGCGCAACAGGGCGCGCCGAACGGGGAGTGGCCGAGCTACGGCGGCGACCTCGGGCACACCCGTTATTCGGCGCTCGACCAGATCGACGGCGACAACTTCAGCGAGCTCGAGCTCGCCTGGCGGTTCAGCACCGAGAATCTCGGACCGCGGCCGGAATACATCTTTCAGTCGACACCGCTGATGGTCGACGGTGTGATCTACACGACCGCCGGGACGCGGCGGGCCGCCGTGGCGCTCGACGCGGCGACGGGCGAGATGCTGTGGATACACCGGCTCAACGAGGGGGAACGCGGTAGCAGCGCGCCACGCCGCCTCTCGGGGCGCGGCCTGACCTACTGGGACGATGGCGCCGACGGGGTCGTCTTCTACGTCACGCCAGGCTACCGGCTGATCGCTCTGAACGCCGAAACAGGGCGGCGCATAGCGGCCTTCGGCGACGACGGCCTGATCGATCTGAAGCTGGGACTCGATCAGGAGATAGACCCGGTGACGGGCGAGATCGGCCTGCATGCCGCCCCGATCATCGCCAACGGCGTCATCGTCATCGGCGCGGCCCACCTGGCCGGCGTCGCGCCTCCCACGAAGGAGAAGCCCAAGGGCCACATCCGGGGCTACGACGCCAGGACCGGCGATAGAAAGTGGATCTTCCACACCATCCCGGATGCCGACGAGTTTGGGAACGACACCTGGGGCGCCGACTCCTGGCGCTACACCGGCAACACGGGTGTCTGGGGGCAGATGACCATCGACCCAGACCTCGGCTACGTGTATCTGCCGATCGAGATGCCGACCGGGGATCTGTACGGCGGCCACCGGCCGGGCGACAACCTGTTCGGCGACAGCATCGTGGCGCTGGACCTGCAGACCGGCGATCGGGTCTGGCACTTCCAGACGGTGCACCACGACGTCTGGGACTTCGACTTGCCCAGCGCACCGATCCTCACCGACATCACGGTGGACGGCCGGGCGATCAAGGCCCTGGCCCAACCGACCAAGCAGGGGTTCCTCTTCGTGCTCGACCGGACCAACGGCGAGCCGGTGTGGCCGATCGAAGAGCGTCCGGTGCCGCAATCGGATGTACCGGGAGAAGTGACCTCGGCCACCCAGCCGTTCCCGACCAAGCCGCCACCGTTCGACCGTCAGGGCGTGACCGTCGACGACCTGATCGACTTCACCCCGGAGCTCCGCCAGCGGGCCGAAGAGCTGACGACGCGCTACCGGCTCGGGCCGGTCTTCACGCCGCCGTCGGTCGCCACTCTGGAGGGCACCCTCGGCACGCTGCATCTGCCGGGACTGACCGGCGGCTCGAATTGGCCCGGCGGATCGTTCGACCCGGAAACCGGCATCTTCTACATCTACTCGAAAACCGACGTGAACGCGATGGGGCTGGTCAGCAACCCGCAGCGGTCGAACATGGACTACATCATGGGCCGGCCGCGGCCGCCGGCCGGCGCACGTGGCGGTCGTGGGGGACGCGGCGGTCGGGGTGGACGCGGCGGCCGTGGCGGCTTCGGCGGCACCAACATCGACGGCATCAACATGATCAAACCGCCTTGGGGCCGGATCACCGCGATCGACCTCAACCGCGGGGAGATCGTCTGGCAGGTGGCCCACGGGGAGACGCCGGACAACATCAAGAACCACCCGCTGCTCGAAGGGGTCGAGATCCCCCGGACCGGGTCCGCCAACGCGCGGATTGGCACCTTGGTCACCAAGACGCTGGTCGTCTCGGGCGATCCGGGCCTGTTCACCAACGAAGACGGTGAGCGGGGCTCGGCGCTGCGCGCCTATGACAAGGCAACCGGCGAGGAGGTCGGCAGCGTGGCGATTCCGGTGCCGACCACCGGCGTGCCGATGACCTACATGCTGGACGGCGAGCAATACATCGTGGCCGCGATCGCGGGCGGGGGCTTCGCCGGCGAGCTGTGGGCCTTCAAAGCCCCCGAGTGAACCAGCAGGTCGCCCAGAGCGGCAGAAACCCAACTCGAGCAGAGTACTGCAAGAGGGTGGTTCCGGTTTTCGGAGCGCGGCGCCCGGCTGGCCAGGCGCGACGAGGGAACAGCCAGGCGGGTTGTGACCGATGAAGCAACACCGCGAGACGGGATGCCCCGCCCGAAAACCTACTGCGTCGGGGCGTAGGGGATCCAGTCGAAGTCCGGCATCATCTGGGTGGCGCTGCTGGCGGGGTCGAAGTTCGCCTCCATCCACTCGTCCCGGACCGTCACGGCGCGGATCTGGTCCCGCCGGGTCTGCAGACAGTCGTAGCAGACCTCGCCGGGGACGTAGTGCGCCTCGCCCTCCGTGTCTAGCGCCCGCTCCCGCATCAGGGCTTCGAGGTGCTCGGCCATCGGCACGTGGGCCTTGTAGAAGTCGGAGTAGCTGAAGCCGCGGGCGAACGCCAGCGGCGACCAGCCGTCGTCGGTCAGCGCGGTCGGGTCGGCGCCCTGCTCCAGCAAGTAGTCGACCACGGCGTTGATCCCCCGAAACGCGACGCCATGGAGGGGCGTCTCGTTCCGATAGTTGCGACCGTTGACGTCGTTGCCGGCCTCGACGCAGATCTGCACCGCCTCGAGCACTTCCGCTTCCTGTCCGGTGAACGACCCGCCGTCCTCGCCCGGATTCCAGATCGCCAGCCCGGCCGCCACCATCAGCGGCGTGTGCCCGTCAGCGGTGGGAATGCCCGGATCGGCGCCATGCTCGAGCAGCAGCCGCATCGCTTC
>JASLOY010000349.1 GCA_030745255.1 Vicinamibacterales bacterium | reverse complement strand
CTCGCGCTTCGCCGCACGAGCGCCTCGACGCCCAGGAATGGCAAAGTCATTTCCCCTCGAGTCCTGAGGCTCGACGCCGCGAGAGAGACCGCCGCCTGATCCGGCGTGATATCCTCGGCTGTTTCTACCGCGTGAGTGTCTCGTGTCAGCGCGAACCCATCAGTTCATTTCGCAACCGGACTCGGGCGCCCCGCCGCTGTCGAAGGAATGGCGCGTCCGGCGACGGTTCGATCGGCGACTGCGACTGCTCGGCATCCCCGAAGACCTGACCGGGTGGAGCGTGCTCGATATCGGCGCGTGGCATGGCTATTTCTCGTTCGAGTGCGAGCGACGTGGAGCCGGCCGCGTGCTGGCCGTCGACCGTTTCGCCTGGGACCGGTTCGGGATGGACGAGTTCCTTGCGGCCCACAAGAGGCTCGCCTCGCGGGTCGAGTATCAACACCTCGACGTGCACGACCTCGACCCGGACACGATCGGACAGTTCGATCTGGTCCTGCTCCTCGGGGTGTTTTACCATCTGCGCAATCCGGTGGCGGCACTGGAACGAATTGCCCGGGTGACGAAGCGCCTTCTGATTTGCGAGACCCACGTCCTGCTGCCCTTCATCCACGAGCGATATCCGCTCGTTCCGTTCTTCCCGGGAGACGAGCGGGCCGGTGAACAGACCTACGACCTGTGTGGCATCCCGACCATGACCGGCCTGACCGAGATGATGCGCTTCGCCGGCTTCAGCGAGGTTGATGTGGCGTATCGACCATCGTTCCGCTACTGGAAGAAATTCGTGGCGCTGGTAACGACGCGCCCCCAGTCGGGACGCGGGATCGTGCATGCGAGGCCGTAGGCTGACTGCTGGACATCACCAGCCGGCCGGGATCTGGGTGTCGGGGATCGTGAAGTGGGATCAACGGCGCCAAGCGATCGGAGGGCGCTCACCATCTCTGATCCCGAAGCCCGAAGCCCGATGCCCGAGAACGCGGTAGATTGGAGAAGGGAGAGAGCAACACCATGAACATAGCGGTGATCGGAATGGGCACCATGGGTGCCCCGATGGCAAGAAACCTGCTGAAGGCAGGCCACAGCGTGGTCGTTCACAACCGGACCCGCGAGCGGGAGGAACCGCTCGAGGCGGAGGGGGCCACCCGCGCCGAGAGCCCGGCCGCGGCCGCGCGTGAGGTCGATGTGGTACTGACCTGCGTCTCCGACACGCCGGATGTGCAACGCGTACTGCTCGACGCTGAGATAGGCGCCATCAACGGACTGCGCGAGGGCGGGCTGGTCATCGATTGTTCGTCGATCGCGCCGGCGGCCACACGCGACATCGCTGCGACGTTCGGCAAGAAAAACATTGGCTATGTCGATGCGCCTGTGTCGGGAGGCTCGGAAGGGGCCATCAAGGGCACGCTGGCCATCATGTGCGGCGGCAGCACAGCCGATTTCGAGCGCGCCAAACCGGTGCTTGAGGTCCTTGGCGGCAAGATCACCCACATAGGCGACGTCGGCGCCGGGCAGATTGCCAAGGTGGCGAACCAGGTGGTCATTGCCGGGACCTTCCTGGCCCTCGGGGAAGCGCTGACGCTCGCCAGCAAGGCGGGGGCCAACCCCGAGAAGGTGGTCGAGGCGATCGGGGGCGGTGTAGCCGGCTCATGGATTCTGCAGAACCGGTCAGGCAATATGTTGAACGACACGTACCCCCTCGGTTTTCGCACCCGGCTGCACCGCAAGGATCTGGGCATCGCCCTCGAGACGGCCCGCACATTCGAGGTACCGGTCCAGATTGCCAGCCTCGTGGCAACCATCGAGGACGGGCTGATCGCTCAAGGCTTCGGCGACGAGGATATGTCGAACCTGGCGCGCTTCGTCCGGCGGGGCGCCGGAGTGCCGGACGGACCAATGAAAGGGTAGCCTCGTCGCCAGCCGCGCACGGGCGCGGCTCGCGGGCGCGAAGCGGGGCTCTGGGGCCCCCGCGCAGCGCCCGCGGGGGGTCCGGGGCTAAGCCCCGGCTAACAATGCCGAGGATATGTCGAACCTGGCGCGCTTCGTCCGGCGGGGCGCCGGAGTGCCGGACGGGCCAATGAAGGGATGAAATGCGTAGAAAGGTGTATCCGAGCTCGGTAGCGGCGCTCGACGGGTTGCTGCACGACGGCATGACGCTGATGGTGGGCGGCTTCGGGCTGTGCGGCGTACCGCAGAACCTCGTACAGGCACTGCGCGACTCGGGCGTCAAACAGCTCACCTGTATCAGCAACAATGCCGGAGTGGACGGCGCCGGGCTCGGGCTGCTGCTCGAGACACGCCAGATCGACAAGATGATTGCCAGCTATGTCGGCGAGAACAAATTGTTCGAAAAGCAGTTTCTCGACGGCACTATCGAGGTCGAGCTGAATCCACAGGGCACCATGGCGGAGCGGATGAGAGCCGGAGGCGCAGGCATCGCGGCCTTTTACACCCCGACCGGCTACGGCACCCCGTTGACCGAGGGCAAGGACACCCGCGAGTTCGACGGCCGCTGGTATGTACTGGAGACGGCACTCCATGCCGACGTGTCGCTGGTAAAGGCGTGGAAGGCGGACGAGACGGGCAACCTCGTCTACCGGATGACGGCTCGAAACTTCAATCCGCCGATGGCCGAGGCGGGACGCGTCACGGTGGCCGAAGTCGAGGAGATCATGCCGGCCGGCGAGATCGACCCGCACATGGTGCACACGCCCGGCATCTACGTTGATCGGGTGGTCATCGGCGAGAACCAGGACAAGGTCATCGAGCGCCGGAAGACTCGCGAAGGATAAGCGCCATGCCACTCAACCGCGAACAGATTGCCGCACGCGCCGCCCGGGAGATCCAGGACGGCTATTACGTGAACCTTGGCATCGGCATCCCGACGCTTTGCGCCAACTTCATCCCGGACGATGTCGACGTCAAGCTGCAAAGCGAGAACGGCCTGTTGGGGATCGGGCCCTACCCCACCGAGGACGAGATCGACGCCGACCTCATCAACGCCGGGAAGGAAACCGTCACCGCCGTCCCTGGCGCCAGCTACTTCAGCAGCGCCCAGAGCTTCGCGATGATCCGTGGCGGCCACATCGACCTCGCGATTCTCGGCGCCATGCAGGTCTCCAGAGAGGGCGACCTCGCGAACTGGATGATCCCCGGCGCGATGGTCAAGGGGCCCGGCGGCGCCATGGATCTGGTGACCGGCGCCAAGCAGGTCCTGATCGTCATGGACCATCTGTCGAAGCGGGGCGAGCGAAAGATTCTCAACCGCTGCAGCCTGCCGCTGACCGGCAAGCAGGTGGTCAACACACTGGTCACCTCGCTCGCCGTCATCGAGGTGACGCGGGATGGACTCCGTCTGCTGGAACGCGCCCCGGGTGTGACGGTGGACGAGATCCGGGAGGCGACCGAACCGGAGCTGCTGACCGACGGCGAAGTGCCTGAGGTGGCGGTCTGATCCAGCGTTGCACACGACCTTGGCGGGGTCGAATCGTGCGGCGCGACGCGGACGCGTGAGGCTTGGGGCGAAGCCCCATCCAGCATCAAGCAAGGCGCGCACCGCGCGCCTCGCGGGCGCGGCGTGGGGCGATGGGGCCCCACTAGCGTCCGCGGGGGTTCGGGGCGCAGCCCCATCCTGCTCTGAACAAAGGCGCGCACGGCGCGCCCCGCGACCGCGGAGCGGGGCTTGGGGGCCCCCGCGAGCGGACGCGTGGGGTTCGGGGCGAAGCCCCGTCTAATCAATAAATGAGCATCGCAACGACGAAGACGACGATGGCGAGCATGACGACCCACTGCCAGATTTCCTGCTGGTCCTCGGCCGGGATCAACTGGAACGAAATACTGCGGTGGGAGTCGACGACGTTGCGGAGGAAGGAACTCGAGGCCACCTGCGGGCTATCGACGATGAACGTGCGCCCACCGGTGCGCTGCTCAATCCCGCCGAGGTTGTCGAGCGCGAGTCGCGTTCGCTGCCCCTCGAGGTCCGCCTCGAGCGTCTCGTCGTAGTCGACGCCACGGACGTAGTCCGTCAAGACCGAGTCGACGTTCGCCCCGGTGCGGCTGCCGATCGCGACCGGATAGATCACAAGGCCGCGGCGGCGGAATTCGCCGAGCGCCACATCCATCCGGCTCATCTGCTCGGCGTCGCTGAGGAAGTCGCCGTCGGTGAAGAGCAGCACCAGCCGGTCGCTGCGTTCCTCCGGCGTCCAGTTGTCCTCCCCTTCTTCGAATCGGTCCTGATTATCGAGCGACAGGTAGATCGATTCGAACGCCGTCGCCACGTCGCTGTCCCACGGAAAGGCATCGCCAGACAGCGTCGGCGGCGGCCCAATGCGGCCCACCTCCTCGACGAACCGCTCCGCGTTCGACGACATGTGCACGCGCCGCAGCGCGGTTGTCCCCCAGACGAACACGGCCGTTCGGTCACCCGGCGTCAGGATATCCTGCGTGTAGAGGCTCAGCGCCTCTCGAACCGCCAGCTCCAGCCGCGAAGGGCCCAGATCCTTGACCCACATCGACGCCGACGCGTCGATGGCGACCACGACGTCGACGTCACCTCGCTTGAAGCTCGACCCGCCGTAGATCCAGAACGGGCGGGCCGCGGCAATCGCCACCAGCGTCAGCGCGCCAATCGCCAGGAACCAGAACTTGATGTGGCCG
>JASLOY010000348.1 GCA_030745255.1 Vicinamibacterales bacterium | reverse complement strand
GTCATGGCTGATGCTGTCACCCACCATCAGAGCCTCGTCCGCGCTCACACCGATCTCGAGCAGCGCCGCTTCGAAGATGCTCGGGTGCGGCTTCATGAACCCGTGGTCGGAGGATGAGACGGCCCCGGCGATGAACACTTCGAGATCGAAGTGATTCTGGAACGCGTTGAGACACCGGTGGGTGTTCGAGATCAACCCGAGCCGCAGACCTCTCTCGTGCAGCTGCTGCAGCACCGGCTTGACGTCGTCATACAACGAGAAGTGTCGACACACGGCCCACTCTTCGTAGATCTCTCGCGCGCAGGCGTCGATACCGGGGCCAGTGCCGCCCATCTCTTCGATGACGCGCCGAGCATAGCGCACGAAGAGCTCGGCCCGATAACTCGCGTCCTCACCCACCTCGAGCTCCCGCGACGCGGCGATGACCGCCGACTTGAAACGGCCCGTGTCTATACGCAGACCATGCCGGCGGCTGAACGCCTGGTAGCCAACAGCATCGAACGTCGGCCCCGGATAGATCAGCGTGAAGTCGACGTCGAAGAAGACCGCTCTAGTGGTTCCGGTCATAAGCACGGCCACACACCGAGGGCGCACTGAGTGTGGTCGCGCCCGCTCCGCCCTGCGCGAGGAGGGAGCATACCGGCAATGCTCGACCTCGCTGTACCGAAGCCCAACGCCGTCCTTGGCGGGATGCATCGGCGGCCGAATACAGCCGTAATTGTGATCGGGGCCACTCAGTGTGCTTAGTCACGAGCCCTCGTAGGGTCCCGCAATGACGATCGCAGCGCGATCGGTGACGAGCGTCCGTCGAGCCGCCTCGGTAACGGCGTCAGCAGTGACCGCCTCGATGAGACCCGGTAGCCGCCTGTCATAGTCGAGTCCCAGGTCGAACTGCTCCGTGGTCTGCAAGAACCGGGAGATGCCGGCGTTCGTCTCGAGCGACCGGGGAATCGAGCCGCTCAAATACCGCTTGGAGCTCTCCAGCTCCTGGTCAGTCACGCCGTCGCGTGCCAACTCCTCCACCTCGGCGTCGATTGCTGCAATGGCCCGGTCGACGTTGTCGGCGCTGACCCCGGCCCGCACGAGCAGGGGACCGGCGATGTGACTGGCATCGAAAATGCTCCCGGCGTAGTAGGCCATCCCTTGCCGCTCGCGGATGTTGCGCCCGAGGCGCCCACCGATGCCGTATTGCCCCAGCACATTGTTCATGACCCAGTAGGCGTGGAACGCTGGGTCAGACCGTGGGATCGTCGTGAACCCGTAGACGACGTCCGCCTGGGACTTGCCCGGCATCGAGATCACGAGACGCTGGCGGGTCTGCGTCGGGGGTGGGGGCAGCGATACCGACGGCGTGCCACGGCTCGCCCACTCGGCGCAAAGCCGCGTGACCATGGCTACAGCGGTTGACACGTCGATGTCACCGACGAGCACCAACGTCAGTCGACCCGGCGCGAAGTGTGCGGCATGGAAATCCAGAAGCTGGCGTCGGTCGATCGCTTCGACCGTTGCGGCCGAGCCTTTCGGCCGGCGTCCGTATGGATGCGTCTCGCCGTAGAGCAGCGTCATCGCCGCCTCGAGGGCACGAGTGGCCGGGCTGTCCTCGTCTTGCCGGAGCTCGGTCAAGAGCTGACTGCGACGCGTCGCGATCTCGACATCCGGACAGACAGGTGCGCGCAGCATGTCGCAGACGATCTCGAGCACCGTCTCGACGTCCTCGGCCAGACAGTCGCAGGTGACGGTGGTGGCGTGACGCGTCACGCTGACGGCTGGCGATGCCCCCCGCAAGTCGAGGAGGTCGGCAACCTCATTGGCCGTCCGCGCGCCAGCGCCGCGGTCGAGCAACCGCGAGAGCAACTGCGCCGACCCCTCCGCGCCCGACGGGTCGCAGAGGCTGCCGGCGGACATGGTGGCGCCTATCGTCACCGCCGGCTGCGCACGGGTCTCCTTGACGAGCAACGTGACGCCGTTAGCCAGCCGCTCGCGCACCGGAGAGAGCCCGGTCACGGATGTCGCGGTCATACCGGCTCGAACCAGCCCGCGGTCCGGTTGCTCGCGGTCAGGAAGCCTGCCGCCACCCGCGCCACGTCCTCCGACGTGACCGCGGCGATACGACCCGGCAGATCCTGCAACACACCGGCGCCGGCGACCGTCTCGAAGAACCCGATTTGATGCCCGATGTTGGTGATGCTGTCGTTCTCGAGCACGAGCCGTGCCCGGAGCTGCCGTTTCGCACGCTCGACGTCGGTGTCGGTCACACCGTTCGCGCAAACGTCGTCGAGCTCGGCGAGCGCCGCATCGCGCAACACCTCGACCGGCGTGCCGTCCCGGGCGGTCGCCGACAGCATGAACAGATACGGATGGGCGGTCGCAACGAAGGCACCGCTCACGGCGGAAGCGTGGCCGCCATCGACCAGGGCACGATAGAGGCGCGCGCGACGTTGCGGCGCCGGCCCACGAAAGCTCGCCCAGACGTTCAGACCCTTGGCGCCGGTCAGCGCCGCGTCCAGCACCAGCATCGGCGCGAAGTCGGTGTCCCCGGCAGCCGGCGCGTGGTAGGCCACCTTGAGGTATCCCGTCGTGCCTTCGCGCACGAGATGCAATCGCCTCTCTCCCGTCTGCTCCGGCTCGCGCGCGCGCACCGGCGTTGGCTCGGTGCCCGGAGCGATCGCCCCAAACCTCCGTTCGGCCTGACGCAGCGCGTCATCGGCAGCCACGTCACCAACGATGACCAGTGTCGCGTTGGCCGGTGTGTAATGCCGCCGGTAATGCCCATACAGCTCGTCGCGACTCATCGCTCGCAAGTCGCCGACCCAACCGATTGTCGGATGGCGGTAGGGGTGCGCCTTGAAGGCAGTCGCGGTGACCTCGATATCGAGCAGCTGGTCGGGGTCGTTCTCGCCACCCTGAAGCTCAGAGATGATGACGGTGCGCTCGGACTCGCAGGCCGTGGCGTCGTAGAGACACCGGTCCATGCGCTCAGCCTCCATGAACAGCATCTGGTCCAGTGCGTCCCGTGTCGCCGTCTCCACGTATGTGGTCTGGTCTATCCAGGTGTAGCCATTCCAGAAGCCGCCAAACCGGTCGATCAGCTCTTTGAACTCGTCGGCCGGAATACCGGCCGTACCCTTGAAGTTCATATGCTCGACCCAGTGCGACGCCCCCGTGAGCCCGGGTGGTTCGTCCTTCGACCCGACGCGATACCAGCACCACACCGACACCAGAGGGGCCGTGTGCGCTTCCTGGACGAGAACTTTCAGACCGTTGTCGAGCACCGCGGCGCGAGGGACCGGCAGGGCGGCGTCGTGGGCGGGAGCGTTGGTGGGCACGTCGTCAATTATACAAGTGGCTCCATCAGGTCCCGGGGCGGCGCACCGAATCCGACCGCCTCCCCGCCATGCACTACAATGGTTTTGTTGGGTGTCACCACTGGCCGGCCGTGCAATGTCGACCTGGCTGAACGCCTGAAGCCTATATCCCGAACCCTGCGGCCCGGACACGCCGTGTGTCCGCTGCCCGCGCGTACGTCCCTACGTTTCAATGCCTGACTGGAAGAAGACCCTCAACCTGCCCCGAACCGGCTTCCCGATGAAGGCCAATCTCCAGACGACGGAGCCGGCCGCCATCGCCCGCTGGAACGAGATTGGACTGTATCGGCGTATCCGCGCGCGCCGTGCCGGCGCCCCGCGGTTCGTACTCCACGACGGCCCGCCCTACGCCAATGGGCAGATCCACATCGGGCATGCGCTGAACAAGGTGCTGAAAGACATCATCGTCAAGTCGAAGACGATGGCCGGTTTCGACGCGCCGTATGTGCCGGGGTGGGACTGTCACGGGCTCCCGATCGAGCTGAAGGTGGACCGTGAGCTGGGCAGCAAGAAACGCGACATGAGCGTGGCCGACTTCCGCCGCGCCTGCCGCCGCTACGCGCAGAAGTTCGTCGAGAGCCAGTCAGCTGATTTCCAGCGCCTCGGCGTACTCGGCGCCTGGGACAGCCCGTATCTGACGATGACACCTGACTATCAGGCGGCTATCGTGCGGGCCCTGGGCCGGTTCGTCGAGCAAGGGGCGGTCTACAAGGGCAAGAAGCCGGTGCACTGGTGTCTGCGTTGCCGCACCGCACTCGCCGAGGCGGAGGTGGAGTACGAGGACCACACCTCGCCGTCCATCTATGTGGAGTTTCCGCTGCGCGAAGACAGCGCGCGCCAGCTCGTCGAACGAGCTCCGGCTCTGGTCGACCGGTCGATCTCGGTCCTCATCTGGACGACAACTCCGTGGACGATCCCCTCGAACCTCGCGGTGGCGTTCCACCCCGACTTCGACTATGGCGTCTATGACGTCGACGGCACTGCGGTCATCGTCGCCGAGCGGCTGGCCGAGCAGGTTGCCGGGGCGGTCGGGCGCGTGTTCGGCCCGAAGCTCGCAGCCCTGACAGGACGCGACCTCGACGGCCTGCGGTTCCAGCATCCGCTCTACGAACGCGACTCGGTCGGCGTGCTGGCCGACTACGTGACGCTGGAACAGGGCACCGGCGCGGTGCACACGGCACCGGGAGCAAGCCGCACTCTGGCGACGGCGTTTCCGGGTTGGTGGAAGAGATCAACGTCCATTCGCGCCTATACCCTCGTCGTGCTCGTACTCGATCACTTCAACCAAACAGTCAACCCATGCAGAC
>JASLOY010000347.1 GCA_030745255.1 Vicinamibacterales bacterium | reverse complement strand
CGCAATGGGTCCGCGCCGCAATCTCATCCTGGCGCGCTTGGAGGGTGGACCGCTCGCCGAGAGCGGCGTCATCCAGGGGATGAGCGGCAGCCCGGTCTACGTGGACGGCCGGCTCCTGGGTGCCGTCTCGTACTCGATGGGGTCGTTCCCGAAAGACACCATTGCCGGCATCACGCCGATCGCGGAGATGTTACGGGATGATTCGGGATCGTCCTCCCGGGTGGCTCGCGCGGCGCCGCGGCTGTCGCTGCCTCTGGCCACTGACACCCTGACGTCCCTCTTGCCGGACCGGCTGACACGGCCTGATCCGTTTGCGACGCGCCCTGGCGATATCAGCGCGGTCGGTCTGCCTTCCAGTACGGGGGCCACACTCGGCGTCCAACTGCGGCCGATCGCCACGCCGCTCGTCATGACCGGTTTCACGGCCGAGGCCATCGACCTCATTGCGCCCATGTTTCGGACTGCCGGCATGGTTGCCGTAGTCGGCGGCGGCGTCTCCCGCCAGACCGAGTCGGACGCCCCCCTGCAGCCCGGCGACGCGGTCGGGGTCAGCCTCATCCGAGGCGATCTGTCCATGGCCGGCACCGGCACGGTGACCTATGTCGACGAGGGCCGTCTGTACGCGTTTGGGCATCCGTTCTACAACCTCGGTCCGGCTCGTTTCCCGATGACCCGAGCCTACGTGCACACGGTGCTCCCAAGCCAGGCCATATCGTCGAAGATCGCGGCCGTTGGAGAAGTGCTCGGCACGATCGACCAGGACCGATCGACCGGTATCAGTGGCAGCCTCGGGGCCGGACCGCGCGTCGTTCCGGTGCACGTGTCCTTGAACGCTCCCGATCGCAATCGCGTAGACTCCTTTGACTTCGAAGTGGTGGCCGACGAGCTGTTCACGCCGTTGCTCTCCTATAACGCCATGCTGAACACTCTGTTCACGCACAGCCGCGAGGTGGGCTCGGCCACTTACGTCGTGCGTGGCCAGGCCGAGCTGGCTGGCCACCCGTCGGTCACGTTCGAGGAGACCTTCAGTGGTGACGCCGCGACCGTGATGGCGGGGCTCTACTTGTCCGGACCGCTGACCGCGCTTCTGAGCAACGGTTTCGAGCCGGTCACCGTAGAGGGTATCGACGTCTCGGTGACCGCGTATGACGACGTGCGCACGGCGCAGATCGAACGCGTCTGGCTCGACGACCCTCGACCGCGTCCGGGCCGTACCGTTCCACTTCGCATCGCCGCGCGCACCCATCGCGGCGACGAAATCTCCAGAACGATCATGGTGGATATTCCGGCCAGCGCACGTGGCCGTCTCCAGCTCCTAGTCTCCGACGGCACGACGCTGGCGCAGCGGGAGCGTCAGCAGTCGGGACAAGGGGTGCAGGCCACCAGCCTGAATCAGTTGATCGAGGCCCTCAACGATGCTCGGCGGAACAATCGCCTGTATGTCCAGCTCGTCCGCCAGGACGCAGGTGCGGTCGTCAATGGACGGCGCATGGCATCTCTCCCCCCATCGGTTCTCAGCGTTCTGGGCGCCGATCGCAGCGCCGGTGGCGTGACCCCGTTGCGAAACGCGGCGCTGCGCGAGTGGAGCCTCCAGCTCGACCACGTCGTGTCCGGGGCCCGTAGCCTGACCGTCGATCTCGGGAGTCCGTAGCGACTGCACCTCGCGGGCATCCGTTCTCGTAGATGACGCACCTCCAACGCCTCGCTCATCGGTTCTCCTGTCTTGCTCGTCCAGGCCGGAGGCGGCGTCTGGCTCGCTGGGGCATCCTTGGTCTCTCCGTCACCATGCTGACCGGGGCTGCCCCGACGTTCTGGCGTGTGTCGACGCAAATCGAGTTTCTACGTGGAGAGGTCGAGTCTTTGTCGGTCGATTCCGATGGGCATCTCGTCCTCGGTCCGGTGACCGACGAGTTTTTCAACACCACGGCACCGGTGCTGTGGTCGCTCGCGAGCGCGTCGGACGGTGCGCTCTGGACCGGCAGCGGCCAGGATGGCCGCCTCTATCGCGTCGAACCTGACGGCACCGGGGGCGTCGTCTTCGACGCCGACGAACTGGACGTCCATGCCGTCACGGCCGGCCCCGCAGGCACCGTATTCGCCGCGACCTCACCCGACGGGCGCGTCTACCAGGTCGATGCAGACGGTGTGGCCTCCACCATCTTCGACCCTGACGATACCTATGTCTGGGCGCTGGCGGTTAGCCCCAGCGGAACGCTCCATGCCGCGACCGGAAACCCGGCCCGCATCCATCGGATCACGACAGATGGCGAAGCGACGGTGTTCTTCGAGAGCGACGCGACACATGTGCTCTCCCTCGCATTCGAAGCCGACGGCGCGCTCCTGGCCGGCACCGAGTCACCGGGCCAAGTACTGCGAATCGACCAGGACGGGCGGGCGTTCGTGCTACTGGATTCTCCCTACGCGGAGATCCGATCGCTACGCGTGCAGGCGGATGGCTCCGTCCTCGTCGTCGCCGTCAACGAGCAAGGGGCGCCGGCCCCCCCACCCCCCACCACCGCTGGCAACACACCCCCCCCGCCCACGGTCTCGGTGACGACCAGCGTGACCGCCGTCGTCGTGGCGAACGGCTCCGCAACCGCCACACCGCCCGCATCGACCAATGGCGGAAGTGACAGTGGCGGGGCCAAAGGCGCCGTCTATCGGATCGCGGCCGACGGGCTTTGGAGCGAGCTCTGGAGCTCGGACACAGACGCCCCATACGACGCGGTGTTCGATGGGACAGGGGCCCTGCTCGTCGGAACCGGCGAAGACGGCAAGATCTTTCAAGTGTCTGAGGACCCACCTCGGACGGTCCTGCTGGGTCGGGCGCCTGCCCGGCAGGTCATACGTTTTCATCGGCAACCCGACGGGACGCTGAGCTACGCCACCGCCAATCCAGGCAAGATGGTTCGGCTTACCGGGGCGCTGGCCGAGCGTGGCACGTACGAATCGGAGGTTCGCGACGCCGAGACCGTGGCCACCTGGGGCACGATCAGTTGGCGGGCGATGACACCCGGTGGAAGCCGCGTCGAGCTGTCGAGCCGATCGGGCAACACCGCAATTCCCAACGACACCTGGAGTGAATGGTCCCCACCCTACACCGACGCGGCAGGCTCGCAGATCGCCAGTCCGAAGGCGCGCTATCTGCAGTGGCGCGCGTCGCTGCTTGCCGGGGACGCTTCACCAATCCTCACGTCGGTGACGGCCGCCTATCTGCCACGGAACGTGCGGCCAGAGGTGACCCAGATCACCGTCCATCAACCGGGTACCGTGTTCCAGCAGCCTTTCAGCAGTGGCGACCCTCCGATTGCCGGGCTCGACGCACTCGAAACCGACTCGAACGGCAGCGCCTCGACGCTGGGCCGTGAATCCTATCGGAAAGGCATCCAGACCTTCGTCTGGCAGGCGACTGACCAGAACGGCGACCAACTGGAGTACGCCATTGCCTATCGGCGAGAGGACGAGACGGCGTGGCAGCCGTTGCGGTCCGACATGCGAGCCACCGTGTTCGCGTGGGATACGTCCGCGGTGCCCGACGGCGCCTATCGGGTGCGGGTCACGGTGAGCGATGCCACGTCCAATGCGCCCGACACCGCGCTCGTCGGGGAGCGCGAGAGCCCGGTCTTCGATATCGACAATTCCGCCCCGCGAATCGAGGTGGCGGCCGTGCGGGAAGAAGGGGGGCGCTCGGTGCTGTCCTTCACGGTGCGTGACGATCACTCTCCGATTCAGCGTGTCGAGCTCTCGAGGGGCGACGACACCTGGCGGGCGGTCTATCCGACCGACGGCATTCCCGACGCGCTCGTCGAAACCTTCGAGGTCCTCCTGGACGATGCCGGTCAGGGCACGTCACCCGTCATCATCCGGGCGACGGATGCTTTGCGGAACACGGTGACTGTATCGGGAAGGTGACCAGCCGACGGGCTGAGGGAGTGGACCCGAGGGACGAGCAATGAAGCGGCTCGCAATTGGCGTGCTGTTGGCGGCGGCGATGGCCGGCGTGTTCCTCTACACGGGGGTGACCCGCGACGCCGAGTACCGCCGACTCGTGTCGGCGGGGGACGAGGCGCTTGCGCAAGACCAGATCTACCTCGCCATCGAGGCGTTCAGCGGCGCTATCGCTCTCAAGAGCGATACCATGCTCGCGCATCTGAAACGTGGCGAGTCCTACCACCGTCGCGGCGATCTCGTGGCCGCGCTCCGCGATCTGACTCGAGCCGCCGCACTGGCCCCGGAGGCGACCCGCCCCCTCGAACACCTCGGCGATGTGACCAAGGCACTGGGTCGACACGAGGAGGCCGCCCAACATTACGCCGCCTACGTCGCGCGGGATGACCAAACACCCCGTGTCCTCTACAAACTGGCGCTGACCCATCACCACGCCGATCGAACCGTGCGGGCGATACCGTTGCTGCGTCGAGCCATCGAGCTCGACTCGGAGATGCCGGAGGCGCACTACCTTCTCGGCATCGGTCTGTGGAACCAGGACAGCCTTGACGACGCTGCCGGAGCGCTCAGTCAGGCGGTCGCGCTCTCCCCTGCCTTCATCACCGCGCGGGAAGCGTTGAGCGGTGTGTTCTCGGCGGCCGGACGCCTGGACGAGCACATCGGCGAGCTCGAAACGCTCGCCGCCCTTGAACCAAACCGTCCGGATCGGGACGTGGACCTTGGACTTG
>JASLOY010000346.1 GCA_030745255.1 Vicinamibacterales bacterium | reverse complement strand
CCGTCGAATGTCACTACGCCGTTGGTGGTCACCGTCACCGGCCGGGTGAAGTCGAACTGCTCGGGCGAGAGCAGCAAGCTGAAACGACGCACGCCTCGAGTGACGACCCCGATCTGGTTGTCGTCACGCAAGAGCTGCACGCGCCCGGAGGGGTCGGAGCGTGGAAACGCCTGCCGGCCCGGCGGCGCCTGCACGTTGTCGGGCGGCATCAGGACAAAGGCCATCAACTCGCCGTCGCGCGTGATCCCGACCGGCAGACCCGGCCCGTCGGGCGGCGTCTGCACAGCTTCCCGCAGGTCGTCCACCGTGGCGACCGCGATACCGTTCATCTCGACCAACACATCACCGGCTTCAAGCCCGGCGGCGTCGGCCATCGATCCTTCGATGATGTCGACGAGTTGGATGCCCCCACCGGAAAGCTCGGCCAGCGTGTTGAACCCAATCGGGATGCTGGGGGGCGACGGCGAGATCTCATTGAAGTCGTCGAAGGTAGTCTCTCCCTCCACAGCCCCCAGCTCCGTGATGACGAGCCAGTGCGCCCGATTGAACCGCTCGGCCGATTCGGTCTCCCACGAGAGCCGATCGGGCAGCGGCAGACGGGTCCGCGCGACGATGAAATCATCGACGTTCGAGGTCTCCTCGGACCACCACTGCATGTTGTGCCCGGCCTCGGGCTTGGGCGTGAACTCGAAGTACACTCCGGCGTTGACGAACAACTGGAAGAACGGCACCACGGACGCGACCGGATACAGCCGGTCCTGACCGCCGTTGATCGCAAAGAACGGCTTGTTGCGGAGGTTGGTGACATACATCTGGCCGTCGGCGAAGGTCGACTCGTTGGCCAGCACCACCGGGTGTCCGTTGAACGACAGAAACGACGCCCACGGCGTCGGAGCCTTGAACGCGTGATAGAAAGCTCCGGTCGCGCCGTCTGAGACACCTAGCAGGTGCACCGCGTTCTCGTTGACGTTGTAGCGGACCTTGAGGTCGTTGAGCATGCCGGTCAGGTTCTCGACCTGGCTGGCCTGCCACCACATCGCCTCGTCCCACGACTCGGGAAAAACGACGATCGAATCGTCACGGGCGTACCGCTCACCATTGCGCCAGAACGGCGCGTCGTCACGCCGCGGCCGTGAGACCCCGCCGTGCAAATAGACGCGCACCGGGTAGCGACGCGCCGGGTCGTAGTCGTCCGGCACGTAGACCTCGTAGCGATACTCGACCCCGTCGGCGTTCTCGCGGCTGAACAGCTGACGCCCGCGTGGGACGTCCCCCGGGTAGCTCGCCCCGGCCCGCACGAGCGGCCACAGCGCCTCAATGTCGGGTTCGAGGTCGAGGATCGTGTCGGCCGCTCGGTCGATCTCGTCGGGCGATTCGGCACTCCAAAATGTGCCGACGGCAGTGGTGAGGTCCTGCGCGTGAGCCGTCCGTACAGTCGACGGCAGCGCCAGCGCAGCGACCAGCGCCACGCACAGCACACAGCGCAGGTTCCATGCCGGTCTGCCAGTGAACGAATTACTCACGGCTCCTCCAAGGCTATGGACTTTGGGCTATAAGCTTTGGGCGCTCTCGCGCCCGAAGCCTGGCGCCACAAAGGAGCTGATTCCCGACTGCGTCCTATTCACCGCCGGATGTGCTGCGCGCGCCGCCGGCCGCCAGGCCGCTGCTGTCTAGAAAGCGTTCGATCGTCTCGAAAATGGCGATCGTCTCCTCACGGTTGAAGCCGCCGTGTCCGCCACCCGGCACAGTATGCAGCTCGGTCGACACGCCTGCCCGGGCCAGTGCTTCGGTGAGCCGCACGCCATGCTGATACGGCACGATCGGGTCGGCGTCACCTTGAATCGTGAGGATCGGTGGCAGCCCCGCGCGCACGTAGGTCAGCGGCGACAGCCGTTCGGCAATCTCGAAGCGGTTGGGCATGCTGCCCATCCACTGGACCGCGTAGCTCTTCATGTTGGCCCCGTCCAGGAGATCCCCCACGTCGGTGATGCCATACCAGTTGATGATCGCCGCCACCGAGAGCTCTTCGTTCCCCGGGCACTGCCGGTCGAGCCCGGCCGAGGCCGGTATCATGCCGGTGGTCAGCGCGAGATGCCCGCCGGCTGAGTTGCCGGTGGTCACGATGCGGGAAGTATCGAAGTTATATTGCTCGGCGTTGCGAATGACCCAGCGCAGCGCGCACAGACAATCTTCAACCGCGGCCGGCGCCAGCGAGACCTGGCCCAGCCGGTACTGCACGTTGACCACCGCCCAGCCCCGTTCGAGCCAGGGCAGCAATCGCAGTACGTTGGCTTCCTTCGAGCCGCCGACCCAACCGCCGCCGTGGATATACATCAGAACCGGCGTCGGCCCATTCGCCCCCCGCGGGAGATAAAGGTCGACGTTGTTCTCCCGGTTGTTGGCAACCCCGTAGGTCACGTTCGGGATCACCCGATACGTGTTCGACAGGTGTGACGCCCACGCCTCTGTGTCGGAGAGTTGGGCGAAGGAGCTCGCCGGCGCCGCGATCGACGCCACCATCACGACCGCCACCGCAACCAAGCTGTTCCTCTTCATCGTGTCCTCCACAAGACGCGCTCGCCTCAACCGCGGCTCACCCGTTGGCTACAGGTTTCGGGCTACGGGCTTCAGGCGCTCGACTTCCCGGTCTTCGAGCCCCGTCTCCAGTCTCCTTGGAGCCGCCCCTACGGGTGCCCCCCCGCTCCTTGCGTGGTCTGTCCGGCGGGGCGCAGCACGGTCGTGCTCTCGGTGACCGAGTCAATCTTGGCGCGGCTGTAGAAGATCGGAAAGTACTTTCCCCTAGCCCACAGCTCGAACAGGTCGCGGTAGTGCGGGCTGTCCGGGTTGCCCGACTGACCGGGCGCGTTCAGTCCCACCGAGTTGTCCCAGTCCGACGTGTCGGCCACGATCATGAACGACGCCCCAGACGTCTGGTTGTCGCCACCGCCCGTGTTGTGCACCGTACCGCCATAGCCACCGCGTGGCAGCGGCCCGACATCGAGCCGGCGTCGCAGGTCGGGGCTGACCGCCGCCGTCATCGGGTGGCGAATCAGCGCGTGCTTGAACGCCTCCTGGCCGTACTGCCAGTTCGCCATGTCCGAGCCCAGGCGTTCGGTCAGGTCGGCCAGCGTCTCGGTGAGACTCGCGGCCAGCACCGCGTCACGCCCCGCCACCGGGGCATCGCCGAAGCGACCGTCCGGCGCCACCAGCCAGTCGATCAGGCGCTTCGTGTTGATGCCGCGAATCACGTCGCGCGCCTCGGCGGGCACCACCGCGTCGCGGACGTTGTCGCGCAGCCGGCGCTCGAAGGTGGCGTAGATTGCCGCCTCCACCGAGTCTTTGTCGAGCACGTGGTCCCAATCAAGCAGCATGTCCCGTAGCTCTGCCACCTGCGGGTCCTCGAGCTCCACGTCACGCAGCAGCGGCACGATGTTGCGCCCGGCCACGGTCAGCTCGTCGTGCTGGAACCGCATCATGTCGGCCACCGTCATGTGCTGCCCCGTGTCGAGCATCTCCTCGACGCGCGCCGCGCGCATCTGGTCGCCCCAGGTGTAGTGCAGCGCCTCCCAGTAGGGATACCCGTCGGGCACCGTGTAGTTATTCGCGGTGCCGTAGAACCCCTCCTCCGGGTTGAGCAGATTCGGCAGCGCCTTGATCGGCAGATAGCCGTCCCACTCGTAGCGCCCGTCGCCCGGCACCGGCACCAGTCCGCTGTGGGTCCGGCGGATCGGCGAGACGCCAACCGCCTGGTAGCCGATGTTCTTCTCACGGTCGGCCCAGATCATGTTCTCGGAGGGAATGCGGCTGTAGCTGCACGCCTCGCGGAACTCTTCCCACGTGCGGGCCTGGTCCATCCGGAGGCTGGCCAGATAGGGCGCCGAGCCGTAGTCGAGCCAGGCGGCCCGGAGCGCATACGCCTTGTTGTTGGCTGTGTCTTCGAAGAGCACCGGCCCGTGGCGAGTGTATTTCAGCTCGACCGCGACAGGGGGCTCCCCATTCACCGGCACCGTGTCCTCGATGATGGTCATCGCCTCCCAGCGACCCAGATACCGATACTGATTCGGGTTCGACGGGTTGGTGTCGTAGACGTAGAGATCCTCGTTGTCCTGCCCGAACACCGTCAGCCCCCAGGCGCCATGTTCGTTGTGGCCGATCGACACGCCGGGCAGCACCGGCTCGCCGCCGCCTATGACGTTCCATCCGGGCGCCACCAGGTGTACCCAGTAGCGGAGCGACGGCGCACCCTGCGCGCGGTGCGGGTCGTTGGCCATCAGCGGGAACCCGGTCAGCGTCCGGCTGCCGGCCACCACCCAGTTGTTGCTGCCGATCGCCTCGTAGTCCTCCTGCCTCATGTCGATCTCGCTCGGCAGCGCCGAGGCAAGCCGCTCGAACGACGCCTGATCGCCGCGGTACGAGGCCGTTACGTCCTCGGGCTGGAACCGCAAACTACGACGGTGAGCGCGGTACAGATCGAGGATGTCTCCAGACAGTAACGCCACGTCGATTGCCGGGTCGATCGTCAGGTCGGGATCGCCGTAGTAGTAGTTCAGCTCCTTGACCGCATCGGCCCCCAGCAGCGAGACAGCCTGGGCATTGCGGATTTCGGAGGAGACGTTGCCGACCAGCCCCTGATGCCGCGAGATGACCACCTCGGGGGTCCAGTGCTGCGGCGTGATGCCA
>JASLOY010000345.1 GCA_030745255.1 Vicinamibacterales bacterium | reverse complement strand
ACGTCGCCTCGAACCCCCCTGGGGAGGGTCATCTTCGGAGCGTTGTATGGTGCCAGCGTGTTCGCCCTCTATGCGCTGCTGGGTCGGGTGGGAGCCCCGACGTTCTACGACAAGCTGCTGTTCGTTCCCATCCTGAACCTCGGCATTCAGGCGCTGGACCGGTTCGTCCGCTCCTTCGGAGGCGAAGCGCTTGGCCTTGACAGGCTGTGGCCACGCATGACTCCACGCCAGCTCAACTTCGGCTCGATGGCAGTCTGGACGCTCTTCTTCGCCGCGCTATTCACCTCCAACATGGTGGGTGCGGGGCACGCAGGCGCGAACCCTGCGTTCTGGGAGCGGGCCTGCTCGGAAGGGCTGCGAGACGGGTGCCGGAGGCTGGTCATCAAGCAATCCAACAATTGCCGGGAGGATTTCGCCTGGTCATGCAACGAGCTCGGGATTCTCCTGGCCGAGGGAACCGTTGTCGAGGGCGATCCTGGTGGCGCGGCGGCCAGCTTCACGCAGGCCTGCGACCTTGGTCTCGTCGTCGGGTGCACGAATGCCGATGCGCTGGCATCTGGTGGTCTCGGCTTCTTGCACGCATCCACGAGTCTGGCCTACGCATGGGCGTACGAAGACACCCAACCGGTCAACGCAGCGTGCGACTCTGGAGACGGCGAGGCCTGTTACCTGCTTGCCGAGGTCTATCGGACCGGCCGGGGCGTCGTCCAGGATGAGGCGGCGGCCCGCGATCTGTTCTCGCGGTCCTGCGATCTGGGCTGGCCGGCCGGCTGCAGCAGCTTGGCGGAGATCTATTTGCGTGGCGAAGGCGTAGCCGTAGACTTCGCACGCGCCGCCGAGGGATTCAGCCAGGCCTGCAACAGCGGCGAAGCGATGAGTTGCCTCCGTCTCGGGCTGATGTACCGACTTGGCGATGGGGGGATCGCGCCCGACGAGATACGGTCGCTGGAACTAATCGAGCAGGCCTGCAGCATGGGGCTGCCGACTGCGTGTGAGCTGCTCGAGACCACCCCGGCACCACGGTGACATGAACGTCAGCCTCCGGAGCCGCCTTCCAGTCGTCCTCGAGCTGACTCCCGCTGCCCGGAGGCGGGCATCAGCTGCCCGACCCGGCCAAGCCCGAACGGCGGCACGCCCCTGTAGAACGCCTCGTATTCGCCAGCCCGCACCTTGTAGGTCTCGTGCCAGATACCCACATCCGCTCGACTGCCGTCGTTCGTCTTGTTGAAGTCAACCCAAGCTGGCCAGTGCGCATGTGCCTTGCTCCGGGCGTACGCCTCCAGGTGGTCGAACGACCTCCAGTACTGAACCGTGACCCTCGCGCCAGCCACCTGTCCCAAGAGTCCACTGTCCGGGTCCGCCGCTAATTCGCGTGCCATGCGCCGCATCGCCAGAAACACCGGAAGCCACCTGTGAATCTTCCACAGCGTGCCTATCCGCAGGCCGACCAGAAAGACCACGAAGTCTCCTTCGACCTGGACGGTCATCCGTTGTGCTATCGCGTTTCCCATGTGCTCCTTCCAGAACGGCTCCGACGCTCGATTTCGATCGAGCGCACAGACGCTGTATCGTATCGCAACCACGTCGTCGCGCACGGGCAGCAACGACTGGCTCCCCGCCAGGGTGATGCAACGGGCTGGAGCAGCTTCCCGAGGAGCACGTCCTGCAGCATTCGATGCGGCAATTCATTTAAGATGGGGTCGTCAGCCGGTCGGTACGACATTCACAACGGGAGGTGGTTCGATGTCCTCACGCATCATGCGCACGCTGACTTTCGTCGGCCTCGTGCTCTGGCTGGCGATGCCAGCTCACCTCAGCGCGCAGCAGGCGCGGGACGGGTCGCTTCCGGTCCCCGAGGCGAACAACCACGTCGAGCTGATGGTGCCGATGCGCGACGGCGTCGAGCTGGCCACCAGCGTCTACGTGCCTGGGGGTGATGGACCCTGGCCCGTCGTCGTCGAACGGACGCCATACAGCAAGGCGCGTGGCGCCTCGAAGGGTCAGCGCCTGACCGCCGCCGGCTACGTCTATGTGCACCAGGACTCCCGCGGCCGTTTTCGTTCAGAGGGCGCCTACGAGCCGTATCAGACCGACATTGCGGATGGCTACGACACGGTCGAATGGGCGGCCGCGCAGCCCTGGTCCAACGGCAAGGTCGGTGTAACCGGGCGCTCGGCCATGGGGATTCACGCCAATCTGGCGGCGGCGGGGGCGCCACCCCACCTGGTAGCCGCCTACGTCGTGACAGCCTCCGAGTCGTTGTTCGACGAATCGTATTTCAACGGGGGGGTCTTCCGCGAGCACTTCCGGGGCAATTTCATGCGGCTCCAAGGCAAGGAAGACCAGATCCCGATCATGAAGTCTCGCTCCATCATGGACGAGCAATGGAAAGCAACCGACCTGATCCACCACCGCCGGAACATCACCGTTCCGATGTTCAACCTCGGGGGGTGGTATGACATGTTCGCCAAAGGAGAGGTGGGCAACTTCGTCTACCTGCAGAACCATGGTCGCGACGGTGCGCGGGGCAACCAGAAACTCTGGATGGGGGCGTGGGGACACTCACCGCTGGACGGCGACCTCGAGTATCCGGGTGACATCCCGCTCGGTCCCCGGACGTTCGACTTCGAGCTGCCGTGGTTCGACCATTGGCTCAAGGAGAAGGACACCGGCATCATGGAGATGCCGGCCGTCACCTACTATCACATGGCGTCGGCGCGACCGGGCCACGCCTCATCGCTCAACGGCTTCCGGCAGGCCGACAGCTGGCCGCCGCCGAGCACGATGACTCGCTTCTACCTGCAACCGGGTGGCGCGGTCAGTAAGACGCGACCGAGTGGAGACGCGACGGCGGTGTCGTACGTGCACGACCCGGACAATCCGGTGCCGACGTTCGGTGGCGCCAACTACAACAACAATCGCGACTTCCCGATCACGGTGGGTCCGGTCGATCAGCGGCAGATCGGCGAGCGGCCCGACTACCTGCGCTTTCACAGCGCGCCGCTCGACGCGGATCTGCACGTGCAGGGCCGCATCGACGTGGAGCTGTGGGTTGCCACCGACGTGCCAGACACCGACTTCATGGTCAAGCTCGTCGACGTGTATCCAGACGGCTACGAGGCGATCATCCTGGACACGGCGCTTCGGACACGGTTCCGGTACGGCCGCGAGCCGACCGACGTCGAGATGATGAAACCAGGTCGGCCAACGCTGCTCACCATCGACCTGTGGAGCACCTCCAACACCTTCGAGCGCGGACACCGCCTTGGCGTTCACGTCGCCTCGAGCAACGCGCCACGCTACGAGGTGAACCCGAGCACGGGTGAGGCGGCGGGCCGGTCGACGTTGGCGCCGCGGAAGGCGACCAATACGATCTTTCTCGACCAGCGTCGTCCCTCGGCGATTGTGCTGCCGATCGTCGCCGAGCTGCCACCGGTGGTGGACATCCCCTAGCAAGTTTGCGGGCTGGCGCGCTCAGATCAGGGAGGTCAGGCGGGACCGCTCGACGGGTCAGCCGGGTCGGAACCCTCGTCGATCTCATCCTGGTCGAGCGCGCCATCCTCGTCGCGATCGATGGCAATCCGCGCACCAGAGCCGGGCGGAACCGCGGTCACTGTCAGGACCGATCCGGTCTCCAACGCCTCGACGAGATCGCCCCACGTGAAGAGCTCGTCCGCGCGGTCGGTCTGGAACACGCTCGACGAGACCGCGACCGGCGTTGCCAAGTAGAGCATTCCGCGCGGTGCGCCACCGACCAGTCCATGCACGACCAGGTCGAGGTCTCCGGCGTCGGCGCGCTCCCGCAGGAGATGGTACCTGTCGAGCCGCGCGGGCGGGTCGGCGACCAGATCGCCGGCCGAAATCGTCACCTGCTGGCCGACCGCCGGGGCGAGGCCGGTGTCGAACGCCAGGAGAAAGTCCACCAGCTCGCGCACCTTCTGCTTGGCGCTGCGCCCGGGGTTGTCAGGAAAGGTGAAGGGGCTCGACGTCGGCGGTACAACCACCGTGAGGAAGAAGTCGTTCAGTGTCGGCACCGCGCCATCGTGGAGGAAACCGAACCCGCGCACCTGATCGCCAAGATGGGGTGTCGGCGTCGCTTGGATCTCGCGCTCGAGTCCGCCCTGTGTTTGTGCCGCCGCCAGCAGCGCTTCCGTTGGTGACTGCCCCGCTTCCCCCTGTCCTGTGGGGCTCTGTCTCCTGGGTGGCAGCAGCGTCGTGGCGTCGATCAGCGGAACCGAGTAGCCGAACATGCCGACCTTCTGATACAGGTTGCGCACATGGGGAACTTTCATCTCCTGCGGGAAGAGCTCGGTGGATCCCTGGCCGTTGGTGCCCGTGGGCAGGGCGTGGCACTCGGCGCAGTTGTCGCCGTCGCCGCCGAGGTCCTGGCGCTCGCCGGTGGAGTCGAAGATCTCCTTGCCTGCCGCCTGCACCGCGGTCAGGCTACCGTCGAGCGCGGCGATCGGGTTGGGCGGATAGCCCACGGTCAGAATGAAGTCGCGGAACTTCTCCATCTCGGCTAGCGGCAGCGGTTCACTCATGCCGTTGAGGTCCTCAAAGGCGGGTCGAAACTGCATGAACGCCTTCTCCTCATTCAACGGGTCGTCGAGACCACCGTTGCGGTCGCCGCGCCAGTGCATGGCACCCGCGCCGGCCATGCCGCGGAGACTCTGGGTCGTCATCG
>JASLOY010000344.1 GCA_030745255.1 Vicinamibacterales bacterium | reverse complement strand
GTCGCCCAGGGTCTTCCAGAACGGCTGGCTGCGCCGTCCCGCTTCGATCAACGGCTTGCCGAGGGGGATGCGGAATGGTCCCAGTGGCAGCGACCGTTTCGGTGGCGCCACACGCGCTGAGCAGAGCTCGGGCAGATGCGACTTCCGATTCGGGACGAGGAAGTCGAAGATCCGGTGCTTGCCGGGGTTGCAGCCGGTCTGGAACGAGGTCCAGGCGACCGGCGACTCGGCGAGCAGTGTGGTCCGCAGCCGGTGAAAGCTGCCTTGTTGCCGCAGCTTGGAGAAGTTTGGCAGCACCATCAGCTGCTCGGTCAGCTCCGGATCCTGTCCGTCGAGACCCAGCACGATCACGCGCTTCACCCGGCTGGCGGCCAGCGCGCGGTTCCCGCGCACCTTTTGTATGGCCAGACGGATCGGCCAGGTCAGCAGCGTCGCCACGGCCAGAACCATGGTGAACAGGAGGATGAAAAGCGAGGAGACGAAGGCGAAGCCGGCACCGGGCCCAACATACGCCTGGGCCGGTGTGGGTGCGAACAATAGACCGCCGACCAGGGCACACGTTGCGAAGAGGAGTCGAATGCGGATGGCGGCCATCGAAGACCCTCGTGTCTGATTACGTGGCGCGGTTGCGATAGAGCTGCTGGTCGACCACCTCGGTCATCTTGTCGACATCGAGGCGATCGCCGAGAAATCGGTTGACCTGGGTTGCCACCTCGCGCGGGCTGTTCAGTGCCGCGCGGTGGTCTACATAGAGCACTTCGCAGTTGGGCCGGGCGGCGAGCTGGCGTTCCATCTTCGTGAGGTGGGCGGCGAATAGCTTGGCCATTTCCTCATCGTCGGCCGTGCCGCCCGGGACGCCGCGACGTTCGAGCATCTTGCGCTGGGACGCCAGCACCTCCTGGAGGTTCCGCCGGACGAACACGATCTTGTAGTGATACGAGGACGGCAGATGCTGGAGGAGGAACGAGATGACCTTCAGGCACTTTCCACGGGCGCCATCGAGCCACGATGTGTCTCCGTCCTTGTCGAGCTCCTTGACCTGTTCCAGCTCGTGGTAGCCCTTCGGGTTGTCGTCGTCCGCCTCACGGATGCCGTCGACAACCGTCTCGAGTCCGCCTGCTGCCAACATGCCCATGAGCATCGACGTTCCGGAACGGGGCAGGCCCGAGACGACGACCACCGAGTGGTCGACATCGGGGACGCCATCACCGAAGAGACGACTGAGGAATCCCACTACGGCAGCTATTTGAGTCGATGGCCGGGGAAGCGTCAAGGCCGCGCCGCCACTGGGTTTGCCGCGCGGCCGTTCTGGGCACTACACTTCGCCTCGCGATGGTAACGATCGACGCGGTCAACGAGGTGGCGCTGCGCGCCGGCGAGGTGGTGCTCAGGCACTACCGGGCGAACGACGCCTGGGTGAAGAAGAAGGCGGACGGTTCACCGGTGACCGGCGTGGATCTCGAGGCGGAGGAGATCATCCGGGACGGCTTGCTGCGGCTCGACGGCTCGATACCCTACGTGTCCGAGGAGCGTGAGCTGCCAGCCTACGACGTGCGACGCGCCTGGCCGCGGTACTGGCTGGTGGACCCGCTCGACGGCACCAAGGAGTTCATCAACCGGACCGATGAGTTCACCGTCAACATCGCCCTGATCGACGGTGGCGAACCGTTGCTCGGCGTGGTTGTCGCACCGGCTTCCGGGTTGCTCTATTACGCGCGGACCGGCGATGGAGCCTGGAAGCGGGAGGGCGCCAGGTCGCCCGAGCTTCTCCGGTCCACCCTGGCGGATCCGTCGGGCCCGTTACGGATCGTGGAGAGCCGTTCGCACCCGAGCCCGGCCCTCGAGGCGTTTCTCGAGCCGTTCACGATTGCCGAACGGGTCAAAAGCGGCAGCTCCCTGAAGTTCTGCGTGGTGGCCGACGGTCGCGCCGACGTCTATCCTCGGCTCGGCCCGACAATGGAATGGGATGTGGCGGCCGGCGACTGTGTGTATCGCAATTCCGGGTATCCGAAGCCTCACCCGGGGACGTTGCGCTACAACAAGCCCTCCTTGAAGAACGGGAGCTTTGTGATTGGGTTGGCGCCGGGGACGTATGAGCTGCCGGACGACGAGAGAAGTCAGAAGTCAGAAGACAGCAGTCAGAATGAAGTCTGACGGCTACGGGCTACAGGCTTCGGTCTACGGGCGCTCGGCTGACGCCATCCGTGATACATTGAGGCGTTTGTCAGCACGACCCGGGTCGCTGGTTGTCCGGGTCCCACCGGTTCGCTTATCCCTTTTCTGTAACCGCAGACCGCGACCTGCTGTTTCGGTCCGCCCGGATTGTCAGAGGAGTCACCACGTTGTCAGACCATCTCATTGCCCCGCACGGCGGGACGCTCGTCGATCTAGTTGCCGATTCGGCCCGAACCGAGGAGATCAAGGCGGAGTCGCGCGACTGGGTGTCGCACGACGTCACGCCACGTCAGCTCTGCGATCTCGAGCTGCTGCTCAACGGTGGCTTTTCACCCCTGACCGGCTTCATGACCTCGGCCGACCACGGGTCCGTCTGCTCGGACATGCGTCTGGCCGATGGCACGCTGTGGCCGATACCGATCACACTCGACGTGCCTGAGGCGACAGCCGAAAAGCTGTCCACCGGCGGCACGCTGGCATTGCGCGACGACGAAGGCGTGATGCTGGCGGTGCTTCACGTCGAGGACATCTGGCGACCGGACCGCGAGGCCGAGGCCCAGGCGGTGTTCGGCACCACCAACCGTGAGCACCCCGGAGTGGCTCAGCTGCTCGACCGCACCGAGCCGGTCTATGTCGGTGGGCGACTCGAAGGGCTGCAGCCGGTGTCGCATTACGACTACAAAGAGCTGCGACACACGCCGACCGAGTTGCGGGAGGCCTTCACCAAGCTCGGGTGGACCAAGGTGGTGGCGTTCCAGACCCGCAACCCGATGCACCGGGCGCATCAGGAGCTCACGCTGCGCGCCGCCAAGGAGGTGGAGGCCAGCCTGCTGATTCACCCGGTCGTCGGCATGACCAAGCCGGGCGACGTCGACCACTACACGCGCGTGCGCTGCTATCAGGCGCTGCTGCCGCGCTATCCGCAGAAGACCGCGATGCTGTCGCTGCTGCCGCTCGCGATGCGCATGGGCGGTCCGCGCGAGGCGGTGTGGCACGCGATTATCCGCAAGAACCACGGGTGCACGCATCTGGTCGTCGGCCGCGACCACGCGGGTCCGGGAAGCGACTCGAACGGTAATGCTTTCTACGGCCCCTATGACGCCCAGGAGCTGCTGAGCAAGCACGAGGCGGAGCTCGGTGTCACGATGGTGCCGTTCAAGCTGATGGTGTTTGTCGAGGAAACCGACTCGTATACGCCAATTGACGAGGTGCCGGAAGGGAAGCGGACGCTGAACCTGTCTGGCACGGAGCTTCGCGACCGGCTGGCCAAGGGCAAGGAAGTTCCCTCGTGGTTCACGTTTCCGACCGTGGCCGAGGAGCTGGCGCGCAGCCATCCGCCGCGCCACGAACAGGGGTTCACGCTGCTCTTTACCGGGCTGTCCGGGTCTGGCAAGTCGACCATCGCCAACGTCCTGCTGGTGAAGCTGCTCGAGATGGGCGGTCGTGCCGTGACCCTGCTCGACGGCGATCTGGTACGCAAGAACCTGTCGTCCGAGCTCGGGTTCTCGCGCGAGCACCGCGACATCAACATCCGGCGGATCGGGTATGTCGCGTCAGAGATCACCAAGAACGGCGGTGTTGCCGTGTGCGCGCCAATCGCTCCCTTTGACAGCGTTCGCAAGCAGGTGCGCGCCATGATCGAGCCGCTTGGCGGCTTCATGGTGGTACACGTCGCCACGCCGCTGGAGGTGTGTGAGCAGCGAGACCGTAAAGGGCTTTACGCCAAGGCGCGCGCCGGGATCATCAAGGAGTTCACCGGCATATCAGACCCCTATGAGGCGCCTGAGGATGCCGAGATCGTGATCGACACGACCACACTGACCGCCGAGGAGGCCGCGCAGCAGATCATCCTGCACCTCGAGAAGGAAGGGTACGTCGCAGGGCGGATTTCCTGAGAAGTCAGAATTCAGAAGGCGGAAGGCGGGACGAAGGAGGCAGGAGACAGGAGAAGTCGGAAGGCTTCGCCAGTCGATTGTCCAGCAACGTGCCTGCGCCGCAGGCCACGTCTCCTTCCTCGAGGGGCAGCATGATGGCGGGGGGCGACCGGTTCGAGCGGGCGATCGAGCGGTTCGATGCCGCGAACTCCGAGGACCCGACCCGCGAAGTGGTCGCCGGCGTGGAGCAGCCAAGCGAGCTGCTCTATGCGCGTCGGATGAGTGGGTGTCTCGAACGGTTCCATCCCGACGCCCCGGAGCCTGTCCGGCTTGCTGCCCGTGCCCAGCACATTCGCCGCTGGACCAATCCCCGCACTGACTACCCGGAGGGCCGAGATGGCTATCGGCGGTGGCGCACCGATCTGGCACGGTTCCACGCGGCCACCGCTGCCGTCATCCTGCGGGAGGTCGGCTACGACGATGCCACGGTGTCGCGGGTCGAGTCGCTCCTGAGAAAGGAGCGCTTGAAGGCCGACCCCGATGTGCAGCTCCTCGAGGATGTGATCTGCCTGGTCTTTCTCGAGCACTATCTCGCCACCTTCGCCCC
Source organism: Vicinamibacterales bacterium (assembly GCA_030745255.1). GTDB lineage: Bacteria > Acidobacteriota > Vicinamibacteria > Vicinamibacterales > UBA8438 > NP936. Next base: position 50 of record JASLOY010000344.1, on the reverse strand, counting down.
CAAGCACGACGAAGAGAAGCTGCTCGGTCTGTTGCGCAAGACGTGGCGCA